>NZ_JBSHJY010000006.1:0-128570 GCF_053619715.1 Agromyces sp. NPDC055520
GCACGAACACGACGAGGTTGACGACGCCCGTCCACGCGAGGTAGCGGGCGTCGCCGGCGCCGATGAGCACGCCGTCGAGCACGAAGACGATGCCGCCGAGCGGCGCAGAGACCGCGAGCACGACGAGCGTCGGAGGAAGGAGCGCCGCGACATCCGCCGAGCTCGTGAACACGGCCGGCAGCACCCAGGCCGTCGCGAGCAGCAGGCCGCCGATCACGCCGCCGCTGCCGACGCCCCACTGCAGGCAGCGCTTCAGCACCGCGCGCACGCCGGCGACGTCGCCGGCGCCCAGGTCGCGGCCGACGAGCGCCTGCGCCGCGATCGCGAGGGCATCGAGCGCGAAGCCGATCGTGAAGTAGATCGTCATGGCGACCTGGAACGCGGCCAGCTCGTTCGAGCCGAGCGAGGTCGCCGCCCACGTCGCGAGCAGCAGCGCGAGCCGCAGGCTCAGCGTGCGCAGGAACAGCCAGCCGCCCGACACCGCACCGCGCAGCACACCCGCGTGGTGCGGCCACGGGTTCGCGCCGACGCGCGCGGCGTGGCGGGCGACGACCACGAGGTAGACCGCGACCATGCCCCACTGCGCGACGACGGTGCCGACCGCCGACCCCGCGATGCCCCAGCCCAAGACGTAGATGAAGAGGTAGTTGAGGGCGATGTTCACGGCGAAGCCGATGCCCGCGACCCACAGCGGCGTGCGCGTGTCCTGCAGGCCGCGCAGCAGCCCGGTGGCCGCGAACACGATGAGCATGGCCGGCAGCCCGGCCATCGAGATCGTCAGATAGACGGATGCCTCGGCCGCCACCTGCTCGGACGCACCGAAGAGTCCCACGAGCGCGGGCGCCGCGAACCACCCGGCGACGGCGAGCACGACGCCGATGCCGAGGGCGAGCCATAGTCCGTCGATGCCCGAGGCGACCGCACCGCGCTCGTCGCCGAGACCGACCCGGCGCGCGACGGCCGGCGTTGTCGCGTAGGCGAGAAAGACCATGAGCCCGATGATCGTCTGCAGCACGGCGCTCGCGAGGCCGAGGCCTGCGAGCGGGGTCGCGCCCAGGTGGCCGATCATCGCGGTGTCGGCGAGCAGGAAGAGCGGTTCGGCGATGAGCGCGCCGAGCGCGGGCACGGCGAGGCGCAGGATGTCGCGGTCGACGGTGGATCGTGCGGCTGCCGGCGTGATCGCGGGCTCGGGCAATGGCTCGTTCATGGGCGTTTCGAGCCTACGGGTGCCGGGCGACAGGCTGCGGCTCAGCGGGTGCCGCGGCTCGGCGGGTGTCGCGGCTCAGGCGAACGACTCGACGACCTGCTCGCCCCCGAACACGTCTGCGATCCCGGCCTGGTCGACGCCGTCGAGCCCGCCCTCGACGAACGCGGTCACGGCGTCGAGCGTCTGCGAGCATGCGAGCACGCGCCCGTGGCCGGTGCCGCCCGTGAGCAGCAGCCGCGAGTGCTCGCCGTGCGCGGCGAACAGCCGCTCGCTCTCGCTCGCCGGTATCTGCGCGTCGTCGCGATCGTGCACGAGCAGCAGTTCGATGTCGCGCGGCATCGGTGCGCGCAATTCGTCGAAGTACCGCCACGGCTCCTCGAAATCGGGGAAGACCCGCGCCGCGTACCGGTCGCGCTGGATCTCGGCCGCCCGCTCGCTGAGCCCGACGTACCCGGCGAAGGTGTCGAAGAGGAATCGCCCCGACGAGACCGGCGCGATCGCCGCGACGCGTGACGCGGAGACCCCCTCGCGCACGGCGTTCATCGACGCGAGGGCGCCGAGCGAGTGCCCGACGATCGCGTGGAAATCGCCGTAGCGGCGGTGCATCTCGGCGATCGCGCCGATCCACCAGCGGATGACGGTGCGCCGGCCGTAGCCGTCGCCGTGTGCGGGCGCGTCGAAGGCGACGAGGCGATGGCCGGTCGAGCGCAGCTCGCGCACGATCGGGGCGAACTGGCTCGCGCGGCCGCGCCAGCCGTGCACGAGCAGCACGGTGCGCGGGCCCGATCCCCATTCGTAGGCGACGCCGTCGCCGTCCGGCAGGCGCAGCGGGCGGCGACGGGCGCCCTCGTGGATCGGCCGCTCGGAGTCGAGCACCCGCCGCACGGGTCGGGAGCTGCCGAACATCGGCCCGGCGATGCGTGCGGCGAGACCGGGGGAGATCAGGTCGGCGGTGCGGGCGGCGCCGATCGCGGCCTTCGTCATCGGGATGGCGGTGGACACGGCCATGGGGATTCCTCTCGCTCGCGCGTCGGGTCGAGCGCGCCATCACCACTCTGGCGGTGGGCATCGGGGGCCGCCATGGGTCCAGGTCGCGTCCCGATGCTCGCCTCAGCCCGCGACGCCGTCGAGGTAGCGGATGACGGCAAGCACCCGCCGATGGTCGTCGGCCGCGACCGGCAGGCCGAGCGCGTCGTAGATGTTCGAGGTGTGCTGCACGATCGCCTTCTCGGTGAGCACGAGCTTCTGGCCGATCCAGGCGTTGCTGCGCCCCTCGGCCATGAAGGCGAGCACCTCGCGCTGCCGGGGGGTGAGTTCGCGCACGACGCCCTCGCCGCGGCCGGCCCGCGACATCATGACGGCGACGATCTCGGGGTCGAGGGCCGTGCCGCCCGCGGCCACGCGCTGCAGGTCGTCGCGGAAGGCCTGGATGTCGGCGATGCGCTGCTTGAGCAGATAGCCCACGCTGGCGGCCCGGCCGGCGAGCAGCTCCATCGCGTAGCGCCGCTGCACGTGCTGCGACAGCACGACGATCGCGATGCCGGGGTGCTCCTGCCTGATGCGCAGCGCGGCGCGCAGACCCTCGTCGTTGTTCGACGGCGGCATCCGGATGTCGGTGATCACGAGTTCGGGCAGGTGGCCGACCACCGCGGTCATGAGTTCGTCGGCGTCGCCCACCGCGGCGACCACCTCGAATCCGCCGTCTTCGAGCAGCAGGCGAAGCCCCTGTCGCAGTAGCACCTCGTCTTCGGCGATCACGACCCGCATGGCAGCTCCGCGGTGAGCAGGGTGCCGCGGCCGGGAGGGCTGGTCAGCGACATCCGGCCCCCGATCGCGTCGACGCGGTCGCCGAGGCCTGCGAGGCCGCGATCGTGCCGGTCGGTGGCGCCGCCGATGCCGTCGTCGGCGACCTCGATCGTGAGCAGCCCGGCCTCTCGCACGAGTCGCACCGACGCCGTGGCGGCGCGGGCGTGCTTCGCCGTGTTCGCGAGCCCCTCTGCGACGACGAAGTAGGCGACATTCATGACGGTCGCTCCGAGCGGCGCGTCGAGACCGCGTGTCTCGAGCTTCGTGGGGATGGGCATGCGGTCGACGAGGTCTTCGGCGGCGAGTGCGAGGCCGCGCTCGACGAGCGCTGCGGGCATGACGTCGTGCACGAGCCGGCGCAGTTCGTCGGCGGCGGACTCGATGCCCTTTCGCAGTCGCCCGGCCTCGACGCGGACGTCGGCGGCATCGGCATCGGCATCGGAGCCGTCCGTGAGGCGGCCGGTCTCGAGATGCCCGGCCTCGAGGGCGAGCAGCACGAGTTGCACCTGCAGTCCGTCGTGCAGGTCTTTCGCGATGCGCAGCCGCTCGCGGTCGGCGGCTTCGACGAGACGCACCCGCGAGTGCCGCAGAGCGGCCTGGCTCGCCCGCAGCTCGGCGGTCAGCCGTTCGCGGGCGATCGCGATCGACGCGACGCGGCCCACGGCCTTCACTCGGCCGCGATCGGGCAGCAGGTCGGCGTCGTACACGATCGCACCGACGGGCTGCCCGGCAGATTCGATGACCACGGCAGCGCGGCCGGTCCGAGCCGCGTGCCCGTCGACGTTCGGCAGGTCGACCGTGATCCCGCGTTCATCGACGAACCCGTCGCGCACCGGCATCCAATAGACGACCTCGACGCTCGGGTCGCCGAGCGTGCGCGCGATCGCGGCGCGCAACGGCTCGCGACCGGGCTCTTCGGTGCCGAGCCAGCTCGCGAGCTCTTCCACCTCTGCGGTGCGCTCGAATCCGCCGACCATGACGCCCACCGTGAAGGCGATGGCGACGCCCGCGATGAGGGACAGCTGAATTCCGGCGATGGCGGTCGCCGGCACGGCGGGCGCGAGCACCGTGGCCAGCGGGATGGCGAGCACCGACGCCATGCCGTAGCCGTAGAGCGGCGCGAGCACCCGGCGCCGGGCGGGCGACGCGGCGCGCAGCCGCAGCGCCAGCACGGCCGCCGTCGAGACCATCACCGCGAGCCCGACGAATCGCTGCACCGTGTCGCCGACGGCGCTGATCTCGGCGTTCGCCGGCACGCCGAGCGGCTCGAGCAGACCGTAGCCGAAGGCCCAGCGCGGCACCTGCAGCACCACGGCGACGAAGTAGGCGGCGACGACGATGAGTCGCGACGTCGTGTCGGGCAGTCGCCCGCTCGGGAAGGCGAGCAGCAGGTGCACGATGACCGCGACCGTCACGGTCGCGACGACGCTGCCGACGAGGATGCCGACGGGCAGGGTGGTGTTGAGCAGACCGGCGAGCAGCATCGAGATGCCGCCGACCCAGATGAGCAGTCCGGTGCGACTGCCCGGCCGTCGTCGCCACGCGACGGTGCCCGCGACGAACCACACGAGCGCCACGAGTGGGAAGAGCAGGATCACCCAGTTCGTCGCGTCGACCGGCAGCAGCAGCGCCGCCTCGAGTCCCGCGAAGAGCGCGCCGAGGCTCATCAACAGCCCGAGCGCCGCTCCGAGCGATCGGGCGAGCGGCGGGCCCTGGGTGCCACGCTCCACATGTCCTCGCTTCCGAGCACCGACAGGTGGGCTCAGTGCACATCATGGCGGATGGCGGGCCGTCCCGGAATGGGGGCAGGTCGCATTCCCTCGTCGAATCGACCGACCTCATTCCCCGTCGTCGGGGCGGCCGCCTAGGCTGGGGGGATGACCGATGTCGCGCTGCCCTCCGGAATCAAGCAAGGCGAACTCGATGCGGGCGTGCGCCCCCAAGACGACCTCTTCCGGCACGTCAACGGCAAGTGGATCGAGCGCACCGACATCCCGGCCGACAAGGCCAGGTACGGCTCGTTCCTCGTGCTGCACGAAGAGGCCGAGCAGGCCGTGCGCGAGATCATCGAGGAGTCGCAGGCGGCCGAGCCCGGCACCGAGGCGCGCAAGGTCGGCGACCTCTACGCGAGCTTCATGAACGAAGAGCGCGCGAACCTGCTGGGCGCCACCCCCATTGCGGGCCAGCTCGTCGAGGTCGATCTGATCGACTCGGTCGACGCCTTCCTCGAGACCCTCGGCCGGCTCGAGCGCCAGGGCGTGCCCGGCTTCCTGCAGCTCTACGTCGACAACGACCCGGGCGACCCCGAGCGCTACCTCGTCTTCGTCGAGCAGGGCGGCATCGGCCTGCCCGACGAGAGCTACTTCCGCGAAGAGCGCTTCGAATCGGTCCGCGAGGCGTACCGATCGCACCTCGAGCGGATGCTGCGGCTCGCGCAGCTCGAAGCGCCGGGGGAGCGGGCGGCCCGGGTGTTCGAGCTCGAGACCGCGATCGCCGCGGCGCACTGGAGCAACGTCGAGACGCGCGACAGCGAGAAGACGTACAACCTGTACCGCTGGGCGGACGCGGTCGCCGAGGCATCCCTTCGACAGGCTCAGGGCGGCGCCGTCGATCTGAATGTCTGGCGCGACGCGATGGGCGTGCCCGCCGGCGCGTTCGACGAGATCGTGCTGCGCGAGCCGTCGTTCGTGCAGGGCCTCGGCGCGCTGCTCACCGACGATCGCCTGCCGGCCTGGAAGGACTGGCTCGCCTGGCAGGTCGTGCGCGGCAGCGCCGCCTACCTCTCGAGCGACTTCGTCGAGGCGAACTTCGACTTCTACGGCCGCACGCTCACCGGCACCCCGCAGATGCGCGAGCGCTGGAAGCGCGGCGTCTCGCTCGTCGAGGGCGCCATGGGCGAGGCCGTCGGGCACATCTACGTCGAGCGGCACTTCCCGCCCGCCGCGAAGGTGGCGATGGACGACCTCGTCGCGAACCTCGTCGAGGCCTACCGCCAGTCGATCGGCGCGCTCGAGTGGATGGGCGAGCAGACCCGGGCGAAGGCCCTCGACAAGCTCGCGAAGTTCACGCCGAAGATCGGGTTCCCGGTGAAGTGGCGCGACTACTCGGCGCTCGAGATCAGCGACGACCTGGTCGGCAACGTGCGCGCGACGGCCGAGTTCGAGTTCAACCGCGAGCTCGGCAAGATCGGCAAGCCGCTCGACCGCGACGAGTGGTTCATGACGCCGCAGACGATCAACGCCTACTACAACCCGGGGTTCAACGAGATCGTGTTCCCGGCGGCGATCCTGCAGTACCCGTTCTTCGACGCCGAGCGCGATGCCGCCGCGAACTACGGTGCGATCGGTGCGGTCATCGGGCACGAGATCGGGCACGGCTTCGACGACCAGGGCTCGAAGTACGACGGCGACGGCCGCCTCATCGACTGGTGGACGGAGGCCGACCGCGCCGCCTTCGAAGAGCGCACCGCGGCGCTCATCGCCCAGTACAACGCACTCGTGCCGGCGCAGCTGCATCCGTTCCCTGAGCCTGTCGAAGGGGACGTCGCTTCGACGAGCTCAGCGAGCGAAGGTGATGCCCACGTCAACGGGGCGCTGACCATCGGCGAGAACATCGGCGACCTCGGCGGCCTTGCGATCGCGTGGAAGGCGTACGTGATCTCGCTCGGCGGCGACGTCGAGACGGCGCCCGTGATCGACGGCATGTCCGCGGCGCAGCGCTTCTTCCTCTCCTGGGCTCAGGCCTGGCAGATGAAGGGCCGCGACGAAGAGGTGATCCGCCTGCTCGCGATCGACCCGCACTCGCCGAACGAGTTCCGCTGCAACCAGATCGTCAGGAACATCGATGCGTTCTACGCTAGCTTCGAAGTGACTCCCGACGACGCCCTCTGGCTCGATCCAGCCGAGCGTGTGACGATCTGGTAGTCGCAGTACAACAACCGAGCAATTCGAGCGCGCCGCGTTGCGGTGGGGGAGCGCCGACCGTAGAGGAAGGCCGTGGAATCACCGTGGTGACGTCGTCGCAGGGTTCGGAGCGGCGCGCGCGGCACAGTGACATCCGGCGCGGCAAGCATCGCACCGACGAACACGGCGAAGACTTCTCTCGCGGTTTCGACGCGCTCGGCGAGCTCGCGCTCGCCGGGGTGCAGGTGTCGGCCCGGGCCACCGACCTCGCGACCGGCAAGGTGCTGTTCTCGGTCGACGACCACGTCGTCATGCCGACGGCGTCGATCGGCAAGGTGCTGCTGCTCGTCGAGGTCGCCTCGCGGCTCGCGGGCGACAGCAGCGAGTCGTTCACGGTGCTCGACCGAGCCCCGCGCGACGCGGTCGGCGACTCGGGCATCTGGCAGCACATGCAGTCGCCCTCGCTGCCGCTCGCCGATCTCGCGGCGCTCATCGGGGCGACGAGCGACAACCTCGCCACGAACGTGCTCATCCGTCACGTCGGACTCGAGGCGGTGCGCGCACGCACCGAGGCGCTCGGCCTGACCCGCACGGCGCTGCTCGACCTCGTGCGCGACCACCGCGGCCCCGACGACGCCCCGCAGCTCTCGATCGGCTCGGCGAAAGAACTCACGTGGCTGTTCGCCTCGCTCGCCCGCGGTGAGATCGTCTCGCCCGAGGTGTCGCAGCGGGTCGTCGGCTGGCTCTCGCTGAACGCCGATCTCTCCATGGTCGCGAGCGCGTTCGGCCTCGACCCGCTCGCGCACCGCGCGCCCGATCACAACGTGCTGCTCATGAACAAGACCGGCACCGACGGGGGCGTGCGCAGCGAGGTGGGCGTGCTCCGCGGCCCACGCGCGAGCGTCTCGTACGCCGTGTCGATGTACTACGCCGACACGATGATCTCGTCGCGTCTCGCGGTGCTCGACGGCATGCGGCAGGTCGGCCTCGACCTGCTCGAGTACGTGCACTGACACATGGGGAGCCCTCCCCATGTGGAGGTTGTCCTCCGTTTCGATAGGGTCGCTCATGGTGTCCCCCACTGCGGGGTACTCGTCCGATTCCCGCAACGTACGAAGGATCATTCCGTGGCAATCTCAGCACTCCGACTTCGCACCGGCGCCATCGTCGCCGCTGCGGGGCTCATGCTCGCCGGCCTCGCGGCTGCCGCCCCTGCGCACGCGGCGGACGCACCCGTGATCTCGCTCGACCAGACCTCGTTCCCCGCCGGCGACTGGGAGGGCGGGTTCACCGTCACCGGTTCGGGCTTCACGCCCGGCGTCGCGGCCGAGCTGATGCTCAGCGTCAGCAGCGGTCCGTCGTCCGGAGGCAGCTCGCCCCTGGGGTCGATCGTGCCCGACGCCTCCGGCAGCATCAGCATCGCCGTCGCCCCCACCGACGTCACCACCCTGCCCACGGCCACGGGCTACCCGAAGTATGCGGTCGGGGCCACCCAGTCGGTCGGCGGCGAGAACGTCTACTCGAACTTCGTCGAGCTCACGATCACGGCGGGCACCTCCATCACCCTGCCCACCGCCGTCTCGCCCGAGAGCCTTGCGGCCGGCATCACGATCTCCTTCGCGGGCTTCGCCCCCCACGAGTCGATCTCCTACTACTACGACCTCTACAGCGAGGGGGCGTTCGTTCCCGTCGACGGGTTCACCACCGCGGACGCGACGGGCGCCAGGTCGTTCGTTGCGACGGCCGCGGGGGCCAAGGTCGGCGACTCGCTCGAGGTCGGCGTGTTCGGCGAAGAGAGCGAGCGTCAGGCGCTGGTCTACGCGCGAATCACCGAGGCGCCCGCTCCTGTGCCGGCTCCCGCACCTGCCCCCGCCGCTCCGGCCGCAGCCGCCGGCACGGGTCTCGCCGAGACGGGTGTCGACCTCGGCATCGGGTTCGCGGCCCTCGCGTTCCTCGTGCTCGGCGCCGGAGCCGTCTTCATGACGCGTCGGGTGCGCGCCGCCCAACGCTGATCCGCGGCTGCTGCGACGGGGCGATGCCACGCGGCATCGCCCCGTTCGTCGTCTGTCGGCGTGGATGCATCCATGCCGATGCATCCCGCCGATGCATCCATGCCGGTGCCGTGCCGCCGTGCCGCCTGCCGCACGCCGTGTCGCCGGCCGCGCCGCCGGCCGCGCCGCCTACATCGCCACCGATTCCGCCGCGGCGGCGCCTGAGAGCGACTCGATGCCGGCGACGACCGCCGCCGCGGTCTCGGGCGCCGTGAGAATGCGGAAGTGCCCGGCCACCGGCAATTGCCGGTTCGTGGCGCCCGCGAGCGAGCTGCCTTCGGGCAGGTGCGGGTCGAAGACGCCGAAGATCGACACGATGCGCGCGTTGACCGTTGCCGAGTTCGCGAGCTCGACGATCGCGGCGCTGTCGGGGTCGAACTCCCGCATGCTGGGGTCGAGCAGGTACCGCGCGAGCCGAGCCCCGCGGAACGGGGTCGCGATCGCCACGAGCCCGCGCAGGCCGAGGCGCTGATCGGCGTCGCCGAGCAGCAAGCGCTTGCCGACGAGTCCGCCCTTCGAGTGCGCCACGACGATGCGGCCGGCCGGCGGTACGGTGATGCGTGCGAGCGCGCGCACGAGTCGGTCGGCGGTCTCGGGGATCGCGAGCAGGTTCGCACCGAGCCCATGGGCGACCTGCACGCGATAGCCGTGCGTGTTGAGCGCGTCGCCGAGCGGTTCCATGAACGACCAGTGCTCGTAGACACCGGGCAGCAGCAGGATCGTCGGCTTCCCGGCATCGCCGACGGCCCAGCGTCTCGGCGGCGTCGGCACCGTGAGCACACGCAACTGCTGCTTCGCCGCGTCGAGGTAATCGAGCGCCCACCAGCGGGCGGCTGCGAACGGCGAGATCGGCGAGCGCCCCGCGGGAGACCACATGCCCGCAGTCTACGAGAGCGCCGGTTTCGCGCGGCGGTGTCGTGCGGCGGTGTCGTGCGGCGGTGTCGCGCGGCGGTGTCGGGTGGCCGTGTCGGGCGTGTCGGGTGGCCGTGTCGGGCGTCGGTTTCGGCGTCCGCCCTGTGCGTCAGTCGATGAGCCCGGATGCCGCGAGCCGCTCGAGCACTTCGGCACCCGCGGGCGGGCACCGGTCGAGGTCGGCGGTCGTCACCCAGTGCAGGCTGCCCACCTCGGCCGAGGCGAAGGGCGCGGCATCCGTCTCCGCGCGAAAGACGCGCATGCGCACCAGTCGGCCGTCGGGTTCGCCGTGGGCCGCCGCGACGACCTCGAAGAGCTCGACGAGCTCGGCCGGGTCGAGCACGAGCGCGACCTCTTCGAGCGCCTCGCGGGCGGCGGCGTCGGCCGCCGTCTCGCCCTCGTCGATCTTTCCGCCCGGCATGTAGTACACGTCGCGATCGCGCGCCGTGACCATGAGCACGCGACGATCGCGCACGAGGGCGATGGCGGCGACGCGGATGTCGGTGAGCTGAGGCATCCTCTTCACCCTATGTCTTCCCTGCCCGATGTCCTCCCTGCTCGATGTCTTCCCTGCCCAATGTCGTCCCTCTGCTCGCCGGCTCTCGCAGCCCCCCGACCCGAGGAACCACTTCCGCGAACGGGCAGTCGATGCCGCCCGTGCGCAGGCGAGGCGGCAACAACTGCCCGTTCGCCGAAGGATCGACGGAGACGCGGGTGCCGCGGCACGGCTACGCTGGCTCGCACGACACCGCGAAGGAGTGAGCCGATGCCGAGCGAGCCCACACCGAACACACCGGCGCCCACCCCGAGCACACCAGCGCCGAGCGAGCCCACGCCGACCCCGAGCACTCCCACACCGAGCGGGCACACACCCGCGCCCGCCCCGCAGGGGTTCGCGCGGGCCGTGCAATCCGAGGTCTACCGTGCCGGGCTCTCGGGCATCCGCCCGGCCGTGCCGGTCGATTTCGGCGCGCTCGAGCGCGCCGCGCGCAAGGCCGTTTCGTCCGAGGCGTTCGCGTACCTGGCCGGCGGGGCGGGCGCCGAGGCGACCATGGCGGCGAACCGTGCGGCCTTCGCGCGATGGCAGATCTGGCCGCGAGTACTCCGTGACGTCTCCGAACGCGACCTCTCGATCGAACTGCTCGGACGGCGCCGCGCGACCCCCTTCGTGCTCTCGCCCATCGGCGTCGCCGAGATGGCGCATCCCGAGGCCGACGTCGCGGTGGGCCGTGCGGCCGCCGCGCTCGACGTGCCGTACATCCTGTCGAACCAGGCCTCCCGCCCGATGGAGGAGGTCGCCGCCGCCATGGGCGCGCGATCGCGATGGTTCCAGCTCTATTGGAGCGCCTCCGACGAACTCAACGCCTCGTTCGTTCGTCGCGCCGAGGCATCCGGTTGCGAGGCCATCGTCGTGACGCTCGATACGCACCTGCTCGGCTGGCGCACGCGCGACCTCGACGCCGCCTACCTGCCGTTCACGCGGGGGCAGGGCATCGCCCAGTACACGAGCGACCCAGTCTTCGCCGAGCTCGTGCGGCAGCGGGTCGCCGCTGGTGCGGATGGCGGATCGAGCCCGAAGGTCACGCCGAAGCTGCTCGCCACGGCGTTCTCGATCGCCCGCGCCGGTGCGCGTACCCCGCTCGTCGACGGCGGAGTGCGGGCGGCGCTGCGTTCGCCGCTGCCGCGAGCGGCGATCGAGACCTTCCTCGACGTGTTCGCGAACCCCGCCCTCACGTGGGCAGATCTCGCCAGACTTCGCGAGTGGACGAAACTGCCGGTGCTGCTGAAGGGCGTCCTGCATCCGGATGACGCGGCGCAGGCCCTCGATCACGGTGTCGACGGCATCGTCGTCTCGAACCACGGCGGCCGTCAGATCGACGACTCCGTCGCGAGCCTCGATGCGCTGCCCGGTGTCGTCGAGCGGGTCGGCGGACGCGTGCCCGTCATCCTCGACAGCGGCGTGCGGGGCGGTGCCGACGCGTTCATCGCGCTCGCGCTCGGCGCCACGGCCGTCGGCATCGGCCGCCCCTACGCCTACGGGCTCGCGGTCGCCGGAGCCGCGGGAGTGCGCGAGGTCGTGCGCAACCACATCGCCGAGTTCGACCTCACGCTCGGGCTCGCGGGGCATCGCTCCGTCGCCGAGATCGGACCCGCGTCGTTGCGCTCAGCGTGAGCCGCGGCATCCACTCGTGAATCGAAGCGGCGAACCGGCACTCGTTCGAGCTCTCACGCGCCCGCCCGTAGGATGGTGACACCGTGTCGTTTTCCGGCCTCACCCCCGATTCCGACAATTCGCCCGATCCCAGGACCATTGGAGCCACCGTGGCCGCACCCAGCCGTCTCGAGTCCGTCATCGCCCTCGCCCAGCACCGGGGCTTCGTCTTCCAGGCCGGCGAGATCTACGGCGGATCCCGCTCCGCGTGGGACTACGGGCCCCTCGGCGTCGAGCTGAAAGAGAACATCAAGCGGCAGTGGTGGCGGTACATGGTCACCGGTCGCGACGATGTCGTCGGTCTCGACTCGAGCGTCATCCTGCCGAAGCAGGTGTGGGTCGCCTCCGGGCACGTCGGCGTCTTCACCGACCCGCTCGTCGAGTGCCTGCACTGCCACAAGCGCTTCCGTGAAGATCACCTGCTCGAGGCCTTCGAAGACAAGAAGGGCCGCGCCCCCGAGAACGGCATGGCCGACATCGCCTGCCCCAACTGCGGCACCCGTGGCCAGTGGACGCCTCCCCGCGACTTCAACATGATGCTGCAGACCTACCTGGGCCCGGTTCAGGATGAATCGGGGCTGCACTACCTCCGCCCCGAGACCGCTCAGGGCATCTTCACGAACTTCGCCAATGTGCTGCAGGCCTCGCGCATGAAGCCGCCGTTCGGCATCGGCCAGATCGGCAAGTCGTTCCGCAACGAGATCACGCCCGGAAACTTCATCTTCCGCACGCGTGAGTTCGAGCAGATGGAGCTCGAGTTCTTCGTCGAGCCCGGCACCGACGACGAATGGTTCGAGTACTGGCTCGACTACCGCTGGGCGTGGTACGTCGACCTCGGTGTCGACCCTGAGAACCTGCGCCGCTTCGAGCACCCGAAAGACAAGCTCTCGCACTACTCGAAGCGCACCGTCGACATCGAGTACCGCTTCGGCTTCACGGGTGGCGAGTGGGGCGAGCTCGAGGGCGTCGCGAACCGCACCGATTTCGACCTCACGACGCACTCCGAGCACTCGGGCAAAGAGCTCTCGTACTTCGACCAGTCGAAGAACGAGCGCTGGATCCCCTACGTGATCGAGCCCGCGGCCGGTCTCACCCGCTCGCTCATGGCGTTCCTGGTCGACGCGTATCACGTCGAAGAGGTGCCGAACGCGAAGGGCGGTGTCGACACCCGCACGGTGTTGCGTCTCGACCCGCGTCTCGCGCCGGTGAAGGCGGCCGTGCTGCCGCTCAGCCGCAACGAGAAGTTGTCGCCCCTCGCTCGCGAAGTGGCGGCGTCGCTGCGCAAGCACTGGAACGTCGACTTCGACGACGCCGGTGCCATCGGTCGCCGCTACCGTCGTCAGGATGAGATCGGCACGCCGTTCTGCATCACGGTCGACTTCGACTCGCTCGACGACAACGCCGTGACCGTGCGTGAGCGCGACAGCATGGAGCAGGTGCGAGTGCCGCTCGCCGAGCTCGAGGGTTTCTTGGCAGCGCGGTTGCTCGGGGCGTAGCGCCCAGAGCTTGGTCTGCGCGCGGTGCACCAGCGCTGCGGTGTCGGTCGAGCAGCAAGGACGGCAGGCAGAGCGGGCCCAGAGTTCGGCTGCACCGCACTGCTTGCACCGCACTGCTTGCACCGCACTGCTTGCACCGCACTGCTTGCACTGCACTGCGCTGCTTGCACCGCACTGCTTGCGCTGCGCTGCTTGCACCGCACTGCTTGCGCTGCGCTGCTTCTCTTGCACTGCGTGGCAGAAGCCGTGCGACACTACCAGCGTCCCGGTACAACGGGCAGAGCTCTACCCCGCGGCTGAGACGGCGTGTTCGGGCCAGGCCTGCACCTCGACCCCGGTGCTGGACTTCGTGTCGGGTGGCCGGGCCGCTTGGCGCAGGCGCGCCGGATCGACCGGATTCATGATGTCGGCGGGCGTCTTCGACCGCATCAGCCTCGGCGTCTGATCGGGATCGACCGACGCCGGCGGGATGAGCCAGTAGTGCGCGCCGATGCGCTGCACCTCCCAGCCCTGGTTGTGATAGCGAAGATGGTCGCGTCGGCAGAGCAAGATGCCGCTAGCGAGATCGGTGCGACCGTCGTCTCGCAACCAATGGTCGATGTGATGCGCTTCGCACCATGAGGGCGGCCGGGTGCAGTCGGGATCCAAACAGCCGCCGTCGCGAACCGCGAGCGCCGCCTTCTGTGCTGCGCTGAAGAGTCGCCGGTCGCGACCGAGGTCGATGCAGACGCCGTCTTCGTTGAAGAGGAACGGGTGCGAGCCCTCGCAGAGATCTGCCCGAGCATCGGCGAGGGGGATGCGGTCGGGATGCCCTTCGATGATGCCCGTGCCGTCTCCGGTGCGGAGTGCGTGTTCGTTCACGACGAGCTGCACCAACGGCTTCTTCTCGTTGAGCAACCGTGACGGGTCGACACTCGCGCCCGCACGAAGCAGTTGCACGAGCCCTTCGGCGGCATCGCGCTCACGAGTCGCCCGCACCGCCGCGTACGAGGCATCACCCCGAACCGGGTCGCCGAAGCCGCGCCGCACCGACCTGGGCAAGCGCCGCGGATGGGTGAGCTGATCGAACACACTCTTGACGAGCATGCCGCTCTCGGCGTCGAGTTCGAACTCGCCGCGAACCATGCCGTCTGCCTTCACCCACACCCGCCAGAACTGCGCGTCGCGTTGGTGCTCCGCCCGCGCCGCTACGCCGGCCGCATCGATGCCGTCACGGGCCTGTCGGGCGAGCCGTCGCGCAGCATCGGCGTGAAGGTTTCGACACTCGGCGATCACGCTTGAAAGTGCGGCGGCGAGCAACGGTTCATCGGCGTCGCCGCCCGGTTCACCGAGCCCGGATCGAATCGCATCGGCGACCGCCACCGTCACCAGACCGTCGGCGACGGCTCGGGCCAACTCCGAGAACCACGGGGTCGCCGGTTCAGGCAGGAGCCCTGCGAGTTCGGGATCATCGCGGCGTGCGGCGCGGAGTTCGACCGCGGCCTCAGTCTCGGAAACCATCTGGCCGACTTCGATGAGCGTGGTGGTCTCACGTTTGGACGCATGGGTGATCGACTGCAGCAACCCACCCGCGTTCGCGTGACCGGCGCGCTGCGCGAGCCCGTGCATGCCGAACGCGACCTTGGACCGCCGAACGACCTCGGCGGCCGCGAGCGCTTGTGCTCGCTCAGCCTCGTGTCGCAACGCCGTGATCGCCTCGACCGACTTCAGGAGCGCAGCATCGTCGAGCGTGCTGAATGCCCCCGGAACGCCCGCGCTCGCCGACAGCACTGCAGCGATGCCGCCGTAGTCGGGGAGCGTTTCGGTCATGCTTCATTGTCTCGCGAGCCGCCGACATTCGAACATACGTTCCACAACCTGTGGATAACTCTGTGGAGAGAGGGTGAGCGGGAGGTGAAATGAGGAAGGACGGAGGGGCGGAGGAGGCGGGGGCGGAAGGGGCCCCTTACGCCCGTGCCGCCGCCCACTCTCGCCGCAGTACGCCGTACACCGCGGTGTCCTGCCACTCGCCGTCGTTGTACTGCTCTTCGAGGATCGTCGCCTCACGCCGCATGCCGAGCCGCTCGCACAGGGCGGCGGATGACCCGTTTCGCGCATCGAGGAACGCCTGCACCCGATGCGGATGCAGCGTGCCGAACACGAAGTCGCGGATCGCCGCCGCGGCCTCGAGCGCATAGCCCTTGCCCTGGAAGTCGGGGTGCACCACCCAGCCGAGTTCGAGCTGGGCGTGCTTGACGCTCGAGACGCGCACCATCATGTCGCCGATCACCCGGGCGCCCTCGCCGTCTGTCAGACCCGCACCCGCGCCCGTCGAGGGCGTGCCGGGCAACGTCATCGCGAGCACGAAGAAGTCGCCGTCGCCCGCGAGCACACGACCGGCCGCGCGCGTCGCGGTGTGCTCGTACGCCTCGGCCTGATCGCGCTCGGGCCACGGCAGATAGGTGAGCACCTCGGGAATGCGCTGGTACTCGTACACATCGGGGGCGTCGGATGCCTCGAGCGGTCGCAGCACGAGACGCTCGGTGCTGATCGGGGTCGCCGACAACATG
Source organism: Agromyces sp. NPDC055520 (assembly GCF_053619715.1). Taxonomy (NCBI): domain Bacteria; kingdom Bacillati; phylum Actinomycetota; class Actinomycetes; order Micrococcales; family Microbacteriaceae; genus Agromyces; species Agromyces sp. NPDC055520. The sequence continues at coordinate 16,136 of NZ_JBSHJY010000006.1, forward strand.
CCCGCATCGAACGGGAAGCGAAGCGCGGGCGGACCGTCGGCAGCGGCCGCCGCGGCACGGTCGAGCGAGCCGGCCGTGGTCGCGCCGGCCGTGGCCCCCGCAGCGCCGACCACGGCAGAACTCGATGTCTGGGTCTCAGGTGCGTTCTCGTGCATCGTCACGAAGCGTAGCGCGCGCCCCCGACACGGCCTGGTGCGGGCAGCACCTGCCCCGCGGCATCCACCTCGGAAGTCACGCCGAAGACCGCGGCGATGCCGTCGATCCAGGCTTGCTGCTCGCCGTCACGCGCGAGTTCGCGCGACCGCACCATCGGGGTGTGCAGCAGCACGCCGACCAGGTGGCGCAGGGCTTCTTCGGTGCGTCCGTCGGCGTCGCCGCGTGAGCGGGCGCGTTCGATCTCGCCGTCGAGCAGGTCGAAGACGTGGCGGCGCAGGGCGACGACGGCGGGTGCGAGTTCTTGCGCTTCGCGGGCCTCGCCGAACGCCCGCGCGGCGCCGCCGACGATGGCGCGCGCGGCATCGGTGGCCCCGAACTCCTCGAGCGGGGCGTGGATGCGGATCGTCTCGAGGTCGAGCAGCTCGACACCGGGCACCTCGACGACGTCGGGCGCCACATTGCGTGGCAGCCCCAGGTCGATCACGAGCTGGCGTTCGACGGGCGCGTCGGCCGCGTCGTCGACACGGCTGAGCGGCCGAGCGGATGCCGCGGGGCGGGCGGATGCCGCACCCTCAGCCGCGCCACCAACTCCCGCGACCCGCGCCCGCCCCGCCACGAGCAGCGCCCGGTCGACGACGTGGTGCTCGGCCGTGGTGCACGTGACGATGACGTCGGATCCCGCTGCCGCCACGGCGACGTCGCGTCGCCCGACGGCCTCGATGCCGTGACTCGCGGCGAACTTCGCGGCGCGGCCCGAGGGGGAGAAGACCCGTACGTCGGTGACACCGCGGTCGCGGAGCGCCGCGAGCGAGGCGCCCGCGAACCGGCCCGTGCCGACGAGCAGCACGCGCGTCGCGGCCCAATCGGTGACGCGGCTCTCGGCGAGTTCGAGGGCGAGGCGCACGACCGATCGGCCCTCGTTGCCGATGCCGGTCTCGTTCTTCACCCTGCGCGAGATCTGCGATGCACGCTGGAACAGGCGCTCGAGGTCTGGTGTCGTCGTGCCCTCGGCACGGGCGCGTTCGAGCGAGCGGCGCACCTGCCCGGCGATCTCGCCCTCGCCGATGACGACGGATTCGAGCCCCGAGGCGACCGCGAAGAGGTGGTCGGCGACGGCGTTGCCGTGCACGAAGCCGAAGGTCGTGCGCAATTCATCGGGTTCGAGCCCCGCGACGGCCCCCACCGAACGGATCGCCTCGTGCACGGCCGGCACGGGCGACTCACCCTCGGCCGCGTCGAGGTCGAGATAGGCCTCGAAGCGGTTGCATGTGGCGACGACGACGGCACCCTGCACGGCCGCGTGGCCGCCGCGAATGCGGGGGCCTGCGGCGTCCGCGGTCGCCGAAAGCCGTTCGAGCATGTCGAACCCGGCGTTCTTGTGACTCGCGGTCAGGCAGATGAGCACGAGGGCGATTCTACCCGCCGTCGAATCCGCGTTCGCCCGGCGGGACTCCGTTCGAAATTCAGCGGCCGGCGAGTACCGCGCCCTGCCGGATGATCTGGATCGGCGCGGTCAGCGGCGGCAGCTCGAGGCCCTCGGCCGCGAGCGCCTCGCGATGCTTGGCCTTCCAGCTGCGCACGACCGCGTAGAACGGCGCATCGGACAGTGCGTACCGACCGAGGCGGCGGTCGGCGAGCACGATCGGAAGCTCGACGCTCATGCCGTTGCGGCGCACGCGCAACTCGAGCACCGAGAGCACCGAACCGCCGGCCACGATCGAATCGCTGCGGATGCTGCGGACCTCTCGCCAGGCGAAGTGCGCCGCGCGCCGGGGCCGGCGCCCGCCGTTCCAGAACGCGACGCCGAGTTCGTCGGCCACGATCGAGTAGCGCGCTGCGAGTCGGGTGGGCTGCGCGTCATCCGCCGTCAATTCAGCGAGACTCGCCACGATTTCACGACGACGGATGCCGCAGCTCACCTCGCCCCGAACGCTCGCCTCGAGTGCCCGGCGACGGGTGTTGGCGCGGGTGCGCTCGCCGAGGCGCACGAACATCCAGACCACGACGCCGAGGATCGCGGCCGCGGAGACGACGACCGTGATGCGCTCGACGCCGGGGATCTCGGGCAGGCTCAGCATGTAGCGCTCGAGGAATCCGGAGCCGGCGATGAGGCCGCCGATGACGATCGCGGCGGCGGCCGCGACGAGGAAGGTGATGCCGGCGCGATGCGGCGCGGCGGCGTTCACCGGGCGGCTCGGGCGGGCAGGCTGCAACACGACATCGGGTACCTGGGTTCTCCGTGGGTGCGGAGGCGCACGGGTGGGTGACTCGTGCGTCGTCGTGCTCGGGGGCGCACAACGCTTCGACCATAGCGCTCATGCCCCGATGAATGTAAGGCCTCCGAACGAATCGGCTGCGGTCACTCCTCCGCTGCGGCCTTGATCGCCAGCAGGCGGCGTTCCCAGCCCTGCGCGAGCGTGTCGAGGTCTCGGGCGAGGGCGTTGAGGCGCGATCCGATCGCGCGGTAGCGCACCTCCCGGCCGTGCGCCTCGGTCTCGACGAGGCCCGCCTCCCGGAGCACCTCGAGGTGCTTCGCGACGGCCTGCCTGCTGATGGGCAGTTCGGCGGCGAGGGCGGTCGCCGAGGCGGCGGCGGTGCCGAGGCGCTGCAGGAGCCCCCACCGCGTGTCGTCGCCGAGGGCGGCGAACGCGGCGGGGAGGCTCTCGGTGCCGATCGTCATCGGCCCGCCGCGAGGTCGACGGCGGACTCGTTCGCGAGGTGGTCGCGCGCGAATCCGAGCTCGATCGCCCAGCCCTCGGTGTTGCCGTCGAACATGCGGCGGCGCTCCTCGGCGCTGCGGTCGAGGCCCTCGAAGCCGCTCTCGGCGACGCGCAGCACGACGCCGCCGTCGGTGCGCTCCTCGATCCAGAACTCGACGAGCGTCGAGACGAGCGGGTCGCGCTCGGGGTCGGGTTCGACGGCCCCCGGGGTCGCGTTGAACCAGCGGAAGGCGGCGTACCTCGGGGCATCCAACGATTCGATCGCGAGCGTGAAGTCGCCGTGCTTGTCGTCGTGGACGACCACGCGCGAGCCCTGCTGCTCGATGCGGTGCTCGACGATGCGATCGTCGTTGATCCACCAGCCTGCCGTGGAGACGAGGTCCCACACGCGCTGCGCGGTGGCGTCGATGTCGATCTGCTGCTCGATGCGGTCGAGCGATCCCGTGGTGCTGTTCATGCGTCCTCCTCGATTGCCATGCCCGATTGATGTGCAATGCAATGGTTGCACTGCTGGATGGAGAGTGCAACCTTTTTATTGCACTCAGCCCCGTGCGGGAGAATGGCTTGTGTGATTCTCTCTCCGCAGCACCCGCTCTCCGCCGGCCTCACCTCCGACTCGCGCCTCGTTCGCGCATATAGAGGAGAGCGCTCAGACGTCGCACCCGTGTGGTTCATGCGGCAGGCGGGGCGCTCGCTGCCCGAGTACCGCGATCTGCGCGTCGGCACGCGAATGCTCGACGCGTGTCTCGACCCCGCGATGGCGAGCGAGATCACGTTGCAGCCCGTGCGTCGGCACGGTGTCGACGCCGGCATCTTCTTCAGCGACATCGTGGTGCCGCTGAAGCTCGTGGGCGTCGACGTCGAGATCCAGCCGGGTCGCGGCCCGGTCTTCGGCCGGGCCTACGCTGATGCCGCCGGCGTCGCCGAGCTGACGGCGATCGACCCGGCACTGCTCGACGAGACATCCGGCCCCATCACCGAGGCGGTCGCGCGCACGGTCGCCGAGCTGAACACGACCGACCCTTCGACGGGCTCAGGGCAGGTTCGCTCCGGCACGCCGACCCCGCTCATCGGCTTCGCGGGCGCCCCGTTCACCCTCGCGGCGTACCTCACCGAGGGCGGCCCGTCGAAAGACCACCTCGCGGCACGCACCCTCATGCACGCCGACCCGGGCGCCTGGCGCGCGCTCATGGACTGGACCGCCGAGCTCACCGGCCGCTTCCTGCGCACGCAGGTGCTCGCCGGGGCATCCGCCGCCCAGCTCTTCGACTCGTGGGCCGGTGCCCTCTCGCTCGCCGACTACGAGGCGCACGTCGCGCCGGCGTCGGCGAAGGCGCTCGCCCACGTGCATGACCTCGCCTATGAGACGACGGATGCCTCGGGGCCCGCCGCCGCCGCCGCGGGCGCGGTCGCACCGACGACCCGCAGCGTGCCCGTCGTGCACTTCGGCGTCGGCACGGGCGAGCTGCTCGGCGCGATGCACGGCATCGGCGTCGACACGGTCGGCGTCGACTACCGGATTCCGCTCGACGTCGCCGCCGCACGCGTCGGCGCGGGGGTGCCGCTGCAGGGCAACCTCGACCCCGCCCTGCTCGCCGCCCCGTGGCCCGTGCTCGAGGCCGCCGTGCGCGAGGTGCTGCGCCGCGGCGAGGCGGCGCCCGCCCACGTCTTCAACCTCGGCCACGGCGTGCCGCCCGAGACCGACCCGACCGTGCTCACGCGCGTCGTCGACCTCGTGCACGAGGCCTCGGCATGAGCGACCGCCCGGCTCCCGCCCCCGGCACCCCCGGCACGCCCACCACCGGCACCCCTTCCACCGTTGCCGGATCAGGGGATTCTGGGCGACACGCCGTCGGCGCCCCGGCCCGCGACGGCGTGTCGCAAGAATCCCCTGAACGGGCAACAGGAGCAGCGAGCGCGCGGGCGAACGCGGATGTCGTCGTGGTCGGCGGCGGGGTCGCCGGGCTCGTCGCCGCGCTCGAGTGCGCCAAGGTCGGCCTGCGGGTCACCGTGCTCGAACGCGGCGAAGAGTTGGGCGGATGCGTCGGCCGCATCGAGCTCGACGGCCTGACCCTCGACAGTGGCGCCGAATCGTTCGCGACCCGGGGCGGCGCCGTCGCCGAACTGCTCGGCTCGCTCGGCCTCGACGTCGACATCGAGCAGCCGAATCCGGCGGGCGCCTGGCTCGTCTGGCCCGGCAGGCGCGGCCTCGACGCGGCTCCGCTGCCGAAGACGGGCATGCTCGGCATCCCGGCGAACCCGCTCGGCGACGACGTGCGGCGCATCATCGGCTGGAACGGCGCGATCCGCGCCTACCTCGACCGCGTCAAGCCCATCCTCCGCATCGGCCGCGCCCGCAGCCTCGGCGAGCTCGTGCGCGAGCGCATGGGCGCGCCCGTGCTCGACCGCCTCGTCACGCCGATCTCGGCGGGCGTCTACTCGACGAGCCCCGACGATCTCGACCTCGACGTCGTCGCGCCCGGCCTCAACGAGGCGATGACGCGCACCGGCTCGCTCTCGGGCGGCGTCGGTCAATTGGTCGAGGAACGCAGGGCCGGCGGCGCAGTGCGCGGTCTTCGGGGCGGGATGCATCGGCTCGTCGACGCCCTCGAACGCGAGCTCGCCCGATTCGACGTGACGATCGTGCGCGGCGCCGAGGTCACCGGGCTCGAGCGCGATGCCGAGACCCGCGAGCGCGTCGCCGCGTCGTCGGCTGCGACGTCGGAGGAGGCATCCGGATGGCGCGTCACCGCTTCGACCGAGGCCGGCGAGCTGCTCGTGACCGCCCCCGACGTCGTGCTCGCCGCCTCGGGCCATGCAGCGCTCGCCCTGGTCGACGCCGCCCTCGACGGCTGGGCGCAGACGAGCGGTTCCGGCAGTGCGGCGTGGCCCGCCGCGGCATCCGTCGAGCTTGTCACCCTCGTGCTCGACGCGCCCGCGCTCGATGCCGCCCCGCGCGGAACCGGCGTGCTCGTCGCCGCCGACGCGCCCGGGGTGACGGCGAAGGCCCTCACCCACTCGACCGCGAAGTGGTCGTGGCTCGCCGAGGCGGCCGGCGGCCGTCACGTCGTGCGTCTCTCGTACGGACGCGCCGGCACGGCGAACCCGCTCGACGGAAGATCCGACGCCGAGGCCGTCGAGTTCGCGCTGGTCGACGCCTCTGCGCTGCTGGGCGTGCCCCTCGACGAGCGGATGCTTCGTGCCGCTGGCCGCTCGCAGTGGCGCGATGCCCTCTCGCAGGCGACCGTCGGCCAGCACGACCGGGTGCGCGAACTCGAGGACGCGCTCGCCGCGGAGCCGGGCATCGAGGCGGCGGGATCGTGGGTCGCCGGCACCGGCCTCGCCTCGGTCGTGCCGCATGCGCTCGAGGCCGCACGACGCATCCGGCATCGCCGGGTGCAGTCCGACGGCAACGCATAGCCGAAACGGAATATTTCGGCGCAACCCCCTTGCGCCGCCTGCCGCGGGGTCTACGCTGGAATCGTCGCTGTGGTCGTCCACAGGGGGAGATGGGGTGCACATGAAGGGCAAGATCCTCTTCGTCGTGGGGCTCGGCGTCGGCTACGTGCTGGGCACGCGCGCCGGTCGCGAGCGCTACGAGCAGATCCGCAAGGCGGCCGAGGGCGTGTGGAACACGCCCGTCGTGCAGCAGGGCGTCGGCGCCGTGAAGGGGTTCGCGGCTGAGAAGGCGGGCGACCTCTCGGACACCGTGCTCGACGGCGTGAAGTCGTTCATCGGCAACGCGACCCGCGGTGCGGGCGCCACGAGGAGCGACGTCGACAGTGCCGCCGAGACCGCGAAGCGGAACGTCTCGAAGACCGCCGCCGCGGCGAAGTCGGCCGTCGACAGTGCGGCCTCCGCGCTCGACGAGGTGATCGACGACGCGGCCGAGGCCGCTTCGGCCGGTGCATCGGGTGCGAAGAGCACCGCGAAGAACGCTGCGAAGAGTACCGGCACCGCGAAGAACGCTGCGAAGCGCGCTCCGACGAAGCGCAGCACGACGGGCAAGGCCAAGCCCGCCGCATCCGACTCATGACCGTGGAGGTGACCACGCGATGACCGCGCCCTCGAACGACGACCGCTCCCTCTTCACGCTGATCGGCGACCTGCCCGACACGATCTCGTCGCTCGTTCGCGCCGAGATCGACCAGATCAAGGCGGAGGTCTCGTACAAGGTCAAGCACTTCGGCATCGGCTCGGGGCTCGTCGCGGGCGCCGCCGTCGTCGGCGTGTTCCTGCTCTTCACCCTCATCACGACCGCGATCTTCGCGCTCGCGCTCGTGATGCCCGCATGGGCGGCCGCACTCACCGTGTCGGGGGTGCTGCTCCTGATCATCGCGGTCCTGCTGTGGATCGCCTACGTCAACTTCAAGCGCGGTTCGGAGCCCCTCGAGTCGGTCGAGAGCCTGAAGGCCGATCTCGACGCCCTGAAGGGAACGGGTGACTATGACCGCCGCTACTGACGCCCCCGGCCCCCGACCCTCCAAGCGCGACGCCGCCACTCGCGAACGCAACCTCACCCGCCTGCAGGCGAAGCAGGCGTCGCAGCAGGCGCGTGCCGAGTTCGCCGAGACGCTGAACGCCCTCGAAGACAAGCTCAACGTGCCCAAGCAGGTCGGCATCCGCACCGAGCGAGCCAAGCGCAGGCTGCGCCGCTTCGCCGACGAGCAGCCAGTGGCGGCGGTCGTCGCCGCCGTCGGCGTCGTGGCCTTCGTCGGCATCGGGGTGTGGCTCATCGTGCGCTCGAAGCTCGACTGATCGCGCCGCGAGTCGAAGCGAACCAGAGCGAGCGGATGCCACGATGCCGACGCCAGCACACGATCCGGGCCTCCCGGCTTCGACCGGAACCTCCGTCGACCGCGTCGCCGCGGTCGTTCGCGCCGACATCCTGAGCGGGGTGCTGCCGCCCGACACTCCGCTGCGTGAAGAGGCCGCCTCCGAGCAGTACGGCGTCTCGCGGCACACCGTGCGCGCGGCGTTCCAGCGGCTCGTCGCCGAGCGGCTCGCCGTCGCCGAGGCGTACCGCGGGGTGCGGGTGACGAGCTTCGACCGCGCCCAGGTGATCGCGTTGCAGCAACTGCGCGCGGCGCTCGAGGTCGAGGCCGTGCGCATCGTGGGAGAGCGCTACGGCGAGGTGTGGCCCGATCCTGTGCTGGCGCCGGCGCGAGACGCGCTCGGGAGGCTCGACTCGCTCGCGCGAGATGCCTCCACCACCGAAGATGACGATGATGACGACGACTGGCTCGAGGCCGAGCGCATCCATGCCGACTTCCACCGGGCGATCGTGGCGGCGTCGGCGAGCCCTCGCATCATCGAGGCCCATTCGGCGCTCGGCAGCGAGCTGCTGCTGTTCCTCCTGCACGTGCGACCGCACTACACCCTCGAGAGCCTCATCGAGGAGCACCGCTCGCTGCTCGACGAGCTCCCGACCCGCGGCGGCGAGGCCGTGCGGGAGCACCTCGAACACTCCACGAGACTCCTCATCGGCGCCTGACGCGATCGCGCCGGGCTGGAAGGAAGGAGCCGTCGATTTGACGGAACAGCCCGATACGACGCTCGTGCCCGGGGACGGCGACGCGGCGACGGAACAGACCGATACGACGCTCGTGCCCGGGACGGCGACGCGACGACGGCCTTCGCGGAGCGTGTCTTCGGCGACATGCTCGGAGCGTTCGAACTGCTCAGCATCCACCTCGGCGATCGGCTCGGCTGGTACCGTGCGCTCGCCGACGGAGGGCCGCTCGACCCATCCGCACTCGCTACACCCGTGAGTGGCTCGAGCAGCAGGCGGTCTACGGCATCCTCACCGTCGACGACGCCGGGTCCGAGGCATCCGCTCGCCGATTCGCCCTGCCGCCGGCGCATGCCGATGCCCTCGTGAATCCCGACTCGCTCGACCATGTCGCTCCCCTCGGACGCTTCATCGCCGCGGTCGGCGCGCAACTCGGGCCGCTGCTCGAGGCGTACCGGTCGGGTGGGGGCGTCTCGTGGGCGCAGCTCGGAGACGAGGCGCGATGGGCGCAGCGCGACATCAACCGGCCGTGGTTCCTGCACAGGCTCGGCGACGCGCTCGCGAGCGTTCCGTCGCTGCACGACGTGCTCTCGCGGCCCGGCGCGCGCATCGCGGACATCGGAATGGGGCACGGATGGTCGTCGATCGCCATGGCACGGGCCTACCCGTCCGCGCGGGTGGAGGGTTTCGACGTCGACGCCGAATCGGTCGTCGCGGCACGCAGACACGCCGATGAGGCGCACGTCGGTGACCGGGTGCGGTTCCACCACGTCGCGGGCGAGGGGATGCCTCAGGAGGCCGTCTTCGACGCGGTGTTCGTGTTCGAGGCGTTGCACGACATGCCGTTCCCGGTCGAGGTGCTGTCCTCGATCAGGCGGGCCGTGAAGCGCGACGGCGAGGTCGTGATCATGGATGAGGCGGTGGCCGACGCGTTCGCACCCGACGGCGACGATGTCGAGCGCATCATGTACGGGTACAGCATCTTCATGTGCCTGCCCGATGGGCTGTCCATACCCGGGTCCGTCGGCACGGGAACCGTGATGCGCCAGTCGATCCTCGAGCGGTACGCCAGCGAGGCGGGGTTCTCGGGCATCGAGCTGCTGCCGATCGAAGATTTCGCGTTCTTCCGATTCACGCGGCTGCTCCATTGAACGGATGCCGCGGCATCCGTTCGGAGCTCAGGCCGATCACGCTCGAGAGCTTCGGCGCCGAGCACCGTGCGGGTGAGGGTCACGCCGTGAGGGCGGCGTACCAGATGAGCAGCATCGTGACGAGGAATCCGACGACGTAGTTGATGGCGAGGAAGCGCCGCCACCCGGCGTTCGCGCGGCCCGACGACGCGTCGGTGACGCTCGCGAACGGTGCGGCCGCGGCGATGTACGGCACCACGAGCACCGCCGCGAGCGGGCCCGGCCACGACGTGGCGAGCATGAGCACGCCCGCGGCCGCCCACATGGCGATCGCGAACCGAACCGTGTTGCGTGCCCCGAGCGCGGTCGCGATCGAGGCGATGCCCGCGGAACGGTCGGGCACGACATCCTGCACGGCGCCGAAGGCGTGACTGGCGACGCCCCAGGCGAGGAACGCGAGGAGCAGCGAGAGCAGGGGAGGGGTGAACGCGGCACCCGCGAGCACGAGACCGTAGACCGCGGGGCTCACGAAGTGCACGCTCGAGGTCAGCGAGTCGAGGAACGGCACCTCCTTGAAGCGCAGGCCGGGCACCGAGTAGGCGGCGACCGCGAAGAGGCTCACCGCGAGCACCGCCCACGACGCGGGGTCGCCGAGCGCGAGCAGCACGATGACGAACGGCACGCAGATCGCGATCGCGGCGACGATGGTCGACCGGTGCCGATCCGGCGCGAGGAGGGCCCCCTCGACGCCGCCCTTGCGCGGGTTCGCGGCATCCGAGGCGTAGTCGAAGACATCGTTCACGCCGTACATCGCGAGGTTGTACGGCACCAGGAAGAAGAGCGTGCCGACGACGAACGCGATGTCGATCTCGCGCGTCGTGAGCAGGTACGCGGCCGCGAAGGGGAACGCGGTGTTCACCCAACTCAGCGGCCGCGAGGCGGTGAGGAGGTCGGCGATCGCGCTGCGGCTGGTCTCAGTCGGCATCGGGTCGTTCCCCCATGAGGTTCCAGAGCCCGCTGAGGAGCAGGACGCCGGCGATCGGGTACGCGAGGTCCTCGACGGGGGCGAGGCCGAGGCGGACACCCCAGATGTGCGCATCGGCGTAGTCGAACAGGCCCGTCGCGATCATGATCGAGTCGAACGCGATCGTGAGCAGCACGAGCACGAGTGCCGAGATCGTGACGGCGCGACCGTGGCCGCGCGGCGCGCGTCGCCACCCGATCGCCGCGACGACGGCCGCCACCGCGAGGAACGCGGCCGAGAGCAGCAGGTAGGTCACCGACGCACCCGCCTCATCGCGACCAGGCGCAGCGTGCCCGTGTAGAGCACGAGTGTCAGGTAGCAGAGGAACCCGAGGAACACGAGCTCCTCGAGCGGCAACTCCGGGGCGAGCAGGATGCCGGTGCTCACCGCGTTCTCGCCACGGTGGAAGATGCCGAGGCCGATGCCCGCGACATCCCAGGCCAGGAAGAACACGAGTCCTGCTCCGAGCACGACGATCGCCTGCACGCGTCGACCCGGGTCGCCGAACACGAGGTGGAACCGGGCGTCGAGCAACGCCATGCACGCGATGCCGGCGAGCAGCACGCCGAGGTAGACGAGGCTCATGCCGGCACGCTCCGAACCCGGGGCTCGGCCATCGGGCCCGCGCCGCGCTCGCCTCGGAGCGCCTTCGCCACGAGCTCGGCGCTGATCAGGCACATCGGCAGGCCGATGCCGGGCACGGTGGTCGCTCCGGCGAAGTACAGGTCCTGCACTGCGTTCGATGCGGTCCGCCCCCGCAGGAAGGCGCTCTGGCGCAGCACGTGCGCCGGTCCGAGCGCAGACCCCCGCCACGAGTTGAAGTCGGACTCGAAGTCGCCGGGGCCGATGGTGCGGCGCACCACCACGCGATCCGCGAGGTCCGGCACGCCCGTCCAGGCCGAGATCTGGGCGATCGCGGCGTCGGCGATGCGCTCGACGGAGTCGTCGCCGCCGCCGTCGATGCCGCCGCGGCCGATCGCAGGGTCCGCGGGCACCGGCACGAGCACGAAGAGGTTCTCGTGGCCCGGCGGCGCCACCGACGGGTCGGTCGCGCTCGGCCGGCACACGTAGAGGGACGCCGGGTCGGGAACCGAGGGCGTGCTGCCGAAGATGCGGTCGAAGTTCTCCGCCCAGTCGTCGGTGAACAGCAGCGTGTGGTGCAGCAGTTGCGGCAGCTCGCCGCGCACGCCGAGCATCACGAGGACCGCGCCCGGGCCGGGATCGGCTCGGCGCCACGCGGCATCCGATCGGCTTCGCGACTCCGGCGGCAGCAGGGCCGTCTCGGTGTGGTGCATGTCGGCCGCCGAGACGACGAGGTCGGCCTCGACCTCGTGCGTCGTTCCCTGCCGGTCGACGACGACGCCGCGCGCGGCGCCCGACTCGACGGTGATGCTCGTCACCCGGGCGTTCGTCACGATGCGCGCCCCGGCCCGCTGCGCCAGTCGCGCGACACTGTCGATGACCTCGCGGAATCCGCCCTGCGGGTAGAAGACCCCGTCGTCGAGGTCGAAGTGGCTCATCAGGTGGTACAGGCTCGGCGCGGCCGACGGAGAGGTGCCGAGGAACACGGCGGGGTAGCCGAGCACCTGGCGCAGGCGTTCGTCGCGGAACCGGCCGGCGATGAAGCGGTCGAGGGGCTGCAGCAGCAGTCGGCCGAGTCGACCGAGACGCCGGAGCACCGGCGACACGAGCAGCGTGCCCGGCGAGGAGAAGTCGTTGTAGAGGAAGTGGTCGAGTGCGAGCCGCGTCGTCTCCTCGGCGGAGTCGAGGTACTGCTCGAGGCGGCGCCCGGCGCCCGGCTCGATCGCCTCGAACGCCGCGGCGGACGCGACCCGATCGGCCACGAGGTCGAGGGGTTCCACGCGGTACTCGAAGTACACCCGGTAGCCGGGCTCCAGCCGCACGAGGTCGAGCTCCGCGTCGGCGCTCGTGCCCATCAGCCGGTAGAAGTGCTCGAACACCTCGGGCATGAGGTACCACGACGGGCCGGTGTCGAATCGGAAGCCCCCGGCGTCCCACCGTCCGGCGCGACCGCCGACGACGTCGTTCGCCTCGTAGACCGTGACCTCGTGCCCGTCGCGAGCGAGCAGCGCCGCCGTCGCGAGGCCGGCGATGCCGCCCCCGACGATCGCGACGCGGCTCATGCGGGCGCTCCGGGCAGCGGGACGCGAGCGTTCGCGGTCACGACGGACGAGCGTCGCGACGGCGCCCCTGCGGCCCTCGCGATCAGCACGAGCTTCAGCGGCGTCGGCACCCTGACCCTCGTCATGAGCAGTTCCCGCGCCGGCGTGCGACGGAGCCGCGACGACAGGGCGGAGAACAGGGTGTGCGCGGCGGCGACGGCCCTGCGGCATCCGCTCGGCAGCTCGGCGATCACCTCGCCGGCGATCGCGAGGTCGCGATCGAGGTCGTCGAGCAGCCGCAGCTTGTCGGCCTCGCTCAGGCGCGCGGGGTCGATGCCGGGGAAGTAGCGGCGGCCGAGCGAACCGTAGTCGTCGGCGAGGTCGCGCAGGAAGTTCACCTTCTGGAACGCGGCGCCGAGGTGGCGGGCGCCGCGCTGCCAGCGCGCGTCGCGCTCGGCGTCGTCGGGGATCCCCTCGCTGAAGGCGCGCAGGCACATCAGCCCCACGACCTCGGCCGAGCCGTGGATGTATTCGCGGAGCTCGGCCTCGTCGAAGTCCACCGGATCGAGGTCGCGCCGCATCGATGCGAAGAACGGGCGGGTCAGCTCTGGTCCGAACCCCGTGGTGCGTGCGGTGCGCGCGAAGGCGTGCACGACGAGGTTCGAGCTGTAGCCGCGGAGGATCGCCTGCTCGGTCTCGACCTCGAGCGCGTCGAGCATCGCACGCCGCTCATCCGGCGCGAGCCCCGCCTCCTCGGCCGGTCCGTCGACGATCTCGTCGGCGATGCGCACGAGCGCGTAGACGTCGGCCAGGTGGTCGCGCACCGGGCGCGAGCACAAGCGGCTCGCGAGTCCGAACGACGTCGAGTAGTGCGAGATCACCTGGGCGGAGCCGAGGTGCGCGGTGCGGTCGTAGAGCGCGAGCCCGGTCGGTGCCGCGGTCATCGTGCACGCTCCGTGCAGGTGCCGGCGGTGACGGTCAGTGCGTCGTGCAGGCCGTGCGGCAGATCCGCCCCAGCGATCGCGGCGACGGCGGCCGCGCAGCGCGCATCGATGAGCCGCTCCACGCGGGCACGGGCTCCGCTCGACTCGATCACCCGGCGGAGCCGCGCCGCGCCGGTGTCGTCGAGCTCCGGATTCCCGAACCCCTCGGCGGCTCGGGTCCAGTCGGGGTGCACTCGGGCGTAGGCGATGAGCAGGGTCTCCTTGCCCTCGCGGAGGTCGGAGAGCACGGACTTGCCGGTGGCCTCCGGCGAGCCGTAGACGCCGAGCAGGTCGTCGCGCAGCTGGAACGCGACGCCGAGATGGCGGCCGATCTCGCCGAGTCGTGCGACGACCGCATCGGATGCCCCGCCGAGCACCGCCCCCGCCTGGAGCGGGGCGCTGAACGAGTACGACGCGGTCTTGTTCTCGATCATGGCGAGGATGTCGCGCTCGCCGGGGGCCGCGCCGGCCTGGCGCACGTCGGCGTGCTCGCCCGCCGCCGCGACGAAGACGCACTCGTCGACGATCTCGAGCAGGGCGGCACGCACCCGCCGCGGAGCCTCGAGCTCGGCGACCGCTCGCAGCGCGCCGGCGATGAGGAGGTCGCCGGCGAGGATCGCCGATGCCTCGCCGTAGTCGTTCGCCCTGCGGGTCGTCAGCCCGCGGGCGACGCCGTCGAGTGCGAAGCGCCCCGCGACGTTCGGTGCGCCTCGGCGCACGAGGTCGTGGTCGATCACGTCGTCGTGCACGAGGAACGCCGTGTGCAGGAGCTCGAACGCCGAGGCGAGCCGCACCGACTCCGCAGTGTTCGAACCGGCGAAGGCGGCGTGCGCGGCGAGCACGAGTTCGGGTCGGATGCGCTTGCCTCCGGCGGCGCCGTCGCGTGCGGCGACCCAGAGCCGCACGTAGTCGTCGCCGTGCATCGCCGCCCGTTCGAGCTGCCGGGCGAAGAAGTCGTCGAGGAACTCCGCGACGGCGACCCCGCCGTCGATCCGCCGATCGAGCGTGGCGCCGATCATGATGCGATGGCCTCGCGCCCGTCGACGGGGCGGGCGAGGGAGTGGTCGAGGGAACCGCCGAGGAACGGCAGCAGTCGCGCCTGCAGCACGAACCAGGGGCTGAACGCCCACGGAGCGTGCTCGATCGCCGAGGCGAGTCGCTGCGGCGCCACCCACGCGAAGTCCATGACCTCGCCGGGATGCGGCTCGAGTTCGGAGGCCGCATACGCCGTGTACACGGGGCAGAGCTCGTTCTCGACGAGCCCCGAGGCATCCGTCGCCCGGTAGTGGAAGAACGGGAGCACCGGCTCGATGCCGTCGAGCAGGAGTCCGAGCTCGAACTCGCCGCGGCGGCGGATCGCGTGGACCAGGGTCTCCGCAGGCGCCGGATGGCCGCAGAACGAGTTGGTCCAGACGCCCGGCCAGGTCTGCTTCGAGAGGGCGCGGCGGGTCACGAGGAGTTCCTCGCGCTCGTTGAACACGTGGCACGAGAAGGCGAGGTGGCGCGCGGTGTCTGCGCCGTGCACGCTCGATTTCGGCGCGCGGCCGATGGCCCGGTCGTCGGCGTCGAGCAGTACGACCTCTTCGATGTCGCTGAGGGTCATGGTGACTCCAGTCTTAACTGCTTTGGCTAGTAGTTAGCTTAGCGAGAAATATACATGACTGGCTAGAATCACTCCATGGCAAGTGAGCGGGAGACGCGGCACGACATCGCCGCCGCGATGCACGATCCCCGCATCTCCGACCACGACCAGGAACTCGTGAACCGTGCCGGCCTCGACGACGAGCAGCTCGATCAGATCGTGCGCGTGATGCAGAGCCTTCGCGGCTGGCATGAGGCCGAGCGTCGGATGAGCGAGGCGTCGAGCAAGTACATGAAGCTCAACGCCACGGACATGCGCGCGCTGCGATTCCTCATCGCCGCCCGCAATCAGGGCGAGATCGCCACCCCGGGCGCGATCAGCGAGTACCTCGGCATCTCGAGCGCATCGACGACCAAGCTCCTCGACCGCCTCGAACGCGGCGGCCACATCGTGCGCGCACCGCATCCGAGCGATCGACGTGCGCTCGCCATCTCGGTCACCGACGCCACGCGCATCGTCGCGCGCGAGTCGGTCGGGCGCCTGCACGCCCGGCGCTTCGACGCCGCGGCCGCCCTCACCTCCGACGAGCGGGAGGTCGTCATCAGGTTCCTCGACGCGCTCAGCGCGACCGAGCTCGATCAGGACTGAGGCGGCACTCCTCCGGCGATGGGCCGGGTCGCGCGCTCCCACGACGCCACGGGCCCGTCGACGACGACGAACAGCGGATGCGCGTCGGGCGACTCGACGAGGGCCCACCGCAGCGCCAGTTCGGGGCTCCTCATCGACAACTTCCCGAGCAGGTGCTCCCACTCGAGGGCGAGCTGACCGCTCGTGACGTCGAGCCGCACCGGGGGCGTGCTCCGTCGATGCACCTTGCTCCCGTCGAAGCGATAGCCGCGGGCGGTCGCCTCCTCCGCGATGCCGGCGAGGTGGTCGCCGATCGCGCCGAGCGGGTCGGGCGCCGCGCGGAACCGCTCGAGCTGCGGGTGCTGCGTGTATCCGCGCGTGGCGCCCTCGAGCACCGCCTGCGCGAGCAGCGTCTCGCGCCAGCAGGCGGTCAGCCCCTGGCGATCGAGGTAGCGCGGGTGCAGCGACCAGATCCTCATCCGACGAGCGTACGTGCCCGATTCGTCCGCGCCGGCGCCGGCACGGGTGATGACGACCGCGGCGCGGTGGACTCCCTTTTGGCCGATCACGCGGAAAGGGGGAGACTGGAGGCATGTCTTCCCCCGCTGCCGAAGCGGCAGCCGACGCGCTCCGTCCCGCTTCCGAAACCGCCGATTCTCCCGAGGGCTTCACGGTGTTCGCCGTGTTCCGCCGGGATCCGGCGAGACCCGACGACTACGACGGCCACGACGTGCGCCGCGTCGTCGAAGAGCTCGACGGCGTCATCGCGCTCGTCGAGAACGAGGGGGTCACGCTCCGCGGCATCTACGACGTCTCAGGCCTCCGCGCCGACGCCGATGTCATGCTGTGGCTGCACGGCCCGACCGCCGAGGGCCTGCAGTGGGCGCTGCGCGAGCTCCGCCGCGCCCGCATCCTGAAGCACCTGCTGCCGACGTGGAACGCCATGGGCGTGCACCGCGACGCCGAGTTCAACACGTCGCACGTACCCGGGTTCCTGCGCGGGCTCGAGCCGAAGTCGTGGCTGACGGTCTACCCCTTCGTGCGCAGCTACGAGTGGTACCTCCTGCCGGCGGAAGAGCGCAGCCGCATGCTCGCCGACCACGGTCGCAAGGGCGCCGCCTTCCGCGGGGCGATCGCCAACACCGTCAGCGCCTTCGCGCTCGGCGACTACGAGTGGCTGCTTCCCATCGAGTCCGACGAGCTCACCGAGCTCGTCGACCTCATGCGCGAGCTGCGCGACACCGACGCCCGTCGCCATGTGCGCGAAGAAGTGCCGTTCTACACGGGCCGGCGCATCTCGACCGCCGAGCTCGTGGAGGTGCTGCAGTAATGGCCCACTACGACGCGATCCTGCTCTCGTCGTTCGGCGGCCCCGAGGGCCAAGACGACGTCATCCCCTTCCTCCGCAACGTCACCGCGGGCCGCGGCATCCCCGACGAGCGGCTCGAAGAGGTCGCCCACCACTACCGCCACTTCGGCGGCGTGAGCCCGATCAACGAGCAGAACCGGCAGCTGAAGGCCGCCATCGAGGCCGAGCTCGCCGCGCGCGGCATCGAGCTGCCGGTGTACTGGGGCAACCGCAACTGGGCGCCGTACTTCGGCGATGTCGTGCGTGAAGCGTCGGCCAACGGGCACACCGAGCTGCTCGGCCTCGTCACGAGCGCCTACACGAGCTACTCGGGCGTCGGCCAGTACCGCGAGGACTTCGAGAAGGCGACCGCCGGCACCGACGTCGCGATCGACCGCGTGCGCGAGTACTTCGACCACCCCGGCTTCGTGCAGCCCTTCATCGACGGCGTGCAGGAGGCCGCGGGGTCGCTCACCGCCGAGGGGGTCGCGCCCGAGCGAACGCACCTGCTGTTCGTCACGCACTCGATTCCGAACAGTGCAGCGGATGCCTCGGGGCCCTCGTTCGGACCGGGCGGCGCCTACGTCGCGCAGCATCTCGCCGTGGCATCCGTCGTCTCGGAGGCGGCCGCGCCCGACTCGCCGTGGTCGCTCGTGTACCAGTCGCGATCGGGTGACCCGCGCACGCCGTGGCTCGAGCCCGACATCAACGACGCGATCGCCGAGCTCGCCGCCGGCGGCCTCACCGAGGCGATCGTCATCGTGCCGTTCGGCTTCGTCAGCGACCACATGGAGGTCATGTGGGACCTCGACAACGAGGCCGTCGAGACCGCCGGCGAGCACGGGCTGAAGGTGCGTCGCGTGCCGACGCCCGGCGTGCACCCCGCATACGTCTCGGGCCTCGTCGACCTCGTGTTCGAGCGCGTGAACGACGTGCCCGACGCCGAGCGGCCGCACCTCACCGCGCTCGGGCCGTGGCCCGACCACGCCCGCATCGCCGGCGGGTCGGTCGTCGAACCGGTCGCCGAGGAGGCGACGCCACGATGACCCCCGTCATCCGCGTCGGCACCCGGGGCAGCGCCCTCGCGATGGCGCAGACCCGGCAGATCTCCGAGCGGCTCGCCGCCGCCGCGGGGGCCGAGATCGAGCTCGTGCCGATCACGACGCAGGGCGACACCTCGCGAGCGTCGCTCGCCACGATCGGCGGCACGGGCGTGTTCGCCGCGGCGCTTCGAGAGGCGCTGCTCGCCGGCGAGTGCGACGTCGTCGTGCACTCGCTGAAAGACCTGCCGACCGCCGAGCACGAGGGGCTGCGTCTCGGCGCGGTGCCCAAGCGCGCCGATGCCCGCGACGCGCTCTGCGCGCGCGACGGGCTCACGCTCGCGACTCTGCCCGAGGGCGCGCGGGTCGGCACCGGCTCGCCGCGACGCATCGCCCAGCTCGGCGCCGCCCGCCCCGACGTCGTCGCCGTCGACCTGCGCGGCAACATCGACACCCGGCTCGACCACGTCTTCGGCGACGTGCCGAGCCTCGACGCCGTGCTGCTCGCCGCCGCCGGGCTCGGCCGCCTCGGCCGCTCCGACGCGGTGACCGACCTGCTGTCGCTCGACGAATGGCCGACCGCACCCGGCCAGGGCGCGCTCGCCATCGAGGTGCGTCGTGAGGCCGGCGACCGTGCGCTCGAGCACGCGCTCGAGGCGGTCGACCACAAGCTGACGCGTGCCACGGTGCTCGCCGAACGTCTCGTGCTCGCCGGTCTCGAAGCCGGCTGCTCGGCCCCGATCGGTGCGACGGCGTTCATGGAGGACGAACTTCTGTTCCTGACGGCGACCGTGTACAGTGCCGACGGGGCCCGGCGACTCGTGAGTTCGCACGCGGCCACCCCCGAGAGCCGCTCGGCCGCCGACCTGGCGGATGCGGCCCGCGACATCGCAGAGCGTGCCGTCGCGGAACTCCTCGGCAACGGCGCCGCTGAACTTGCACCACCTGAGGGGTCGCAGTGAGCGAATTCGAACCGATGACCGGAGCCATCAACCTGCCTCCGTCCGTCGGCAAACCGCTCGCCGGTTGGCGCGTGCTCGTGCCGCGGGGCGGGCCGTGGGGCGACGGCGTCGCCGCGGCGCTGCGCGCCCGCGGTGCAGCGCCCGTGGTCGCCCCCCTGATCAACTTCGCGCCGACCGACGACCAGCCGGCCCTCGAGGCGGCGCTCGCCAAGCTCGCCGCCGGCGGCTTCGACTGGTTGACCGTCACGAGTGCCACGACGGTCGACGTGCTCTCGACGTACGACGCCGTCATCCCCGAGACGACGAAGGTCGCCGCGGTCGGCGAGACCACCGCGGCCGCCCTCCTTGCCGCGGGGTACCAGGCCGACATCGTGCCGTCGGAAGAGAACTCCGCCAGGGGCATGCTCGAAGAATGGGAGGCCGCGACCGACGGTGCGCGCGGGCTGAACGTGCTCGCCCTGCGCTCGGCGATCGCGAAGCAGGTGCTCTCGATCGGCCTCGAACGCATGGGCCACCACGTCGAGGCGGTCGTCGCGTATCGCACGATCGGCGTGCCGGTCGCCCCGAAGGTCGCCGACGACGTGCGCTCGGGCCGGGTCAACGCGGTGCTCGTGACCTCGGGCAGTGTCGCCGAACAGGTGCAGCAGCAGCTCGGGCCGATCCCCGAGTCGATCCTCGTGGCCGCGATCGGCCCGCAGACCAAGAAGGACGCCGCGCAGGTCGGCCTCCGGGTCGATGTCGTCGCCCGCGAGCGCACCGCCGAGTCGCTCATCGACGCCGTCGTCGACGCGGCCACAGCCAAGGCCTGACCCCGACGTTCAGTTCGAGGCGGTGTGTCGCCCGCCTTCGCGACGATGCCGCGCATGAGCGACCAGTGGCGCACGGGTGCGATTCCCGCGACCGCGGCGTCGGTGGCGCGGGTCGCGCGACGAACCCATCACGGACTCCCGGCGGCTCCTCGATCGGGCGACGTAGGCTTGACGGGTGAGCCCCGCCCCCACCCCCAGGATCCGCCCGCGCCGACTGCGTGAGACCCCGGCACTGCGCCGTCTCGTCTCAGAGACCCGGTTGCACCCCGCCGAGCTCGTGCTCCCGATCTTCGTGCGCGAGGGGGTGACTGCCCCGGTGCCGATCAGCTCGATGCCGGGCGTCGTGCAGCACTCGCTCGCGAGCCTGCCCGACGCCGTCGAGCAGGCCGTGGCCGCGGGCGTCGGCGGCGTCATGCTGTTCGGCGTTCCCGAGGAGCGCGACGCGCGCGGCTCGGGTGCCACCGACCCCGACGGCATCCTGAATGTCGCGACGAGGGTTGCGGCCGAGGCATCCGCTCGCCGTCTCGTCGTGCAGACCGACCTGTGCCTCGACGAGTTCACCGACCACGGGCACTGCGGGGTGCTCGACGAGCGCGGCCGCGTCGACAACGACGCGACGCTCGAGCGGTACACCTCGATGGCGCTCGCGCAGGCGCGCGCGGGCTCCGAGCTGCTCGGCCTCTCGGGCATGATGGACGGCCAGGTCGCCGCCGTGCGCGAGGCACTCGACGACGCCGGGCACCACGACACGGCGATCCTCGCCTACTCGGCGAAGTACGCGAGCGCCTACTACGGGCCGTTCCGCGAGGCCGTCGAGTCGACCCTCGAGGGCGACCGCCGTTCGTACCAGCTCGATCCGGGTAACCGGCGAGAGGGGTTGCGCGAGGCGATGATCGACATCGACGAGGGCGCCGACGTCGTCATGGTCAAGCCCGCCGGCAGCTACCTCGACGTGCTCGCCGACGTCGCGGCGGCCAGCGACGTGCCCGTGTGGGCCTACCAGGTGTCGGGGGAGTACGCGATGATCGAGGCCGCCGCCGCCCACGGCTGGATCGACCGCAAGCGCGCCGTCATCGAGTCGGTGCGCGGCATCCGCCGCGCCGGCGCCGACGCGGTGCTCACGTACTGGGCCGTCGAACTGGCCGAGTGGATCCGGAACGGAGACGCGGCATGAGCTATCTCGATACGGCTGCTTCGCGGCCGACTCGATCACCGATGACGAACGACGAGCTCTTCGCCCGTGCGCAGGCCGCGATCCCGGGCGGGGTCAACTCGCCCGTGCGCGCGTTCCGCTCGGTCGGCGGCACGCCGCGCTTCCTCGTGAGCGCCCGCGGCCCGTACGTCACCGACGCCGAGGGCCGCGAGTACGTCGACCTCGTCGCCGGCTGGGGCCCCGCGATCCTGGGGCACGCCGACCCGCGGGTCGTCGAGGCGGTTCAGGATGCCGCGGCGCGAGGCCTCTCGTTCGGCGCCTCGACCCCGGCCGAGACCGAGCTCGCCGAGATCGTCGAGCAGCGCGTCGGCCCGGTCGAGAAGCTGCGGCTCGTCTCGACGGGCACCGAGGCGACGATGAGCGCCATCCGTCTCGCCCGCGGATTCACGGGCCGCGACCTGCTCGTGAAGTTCGCCGGGCACTATCACGGCCATTCCGACGGGCTCCTCGCCGAGGCCGGCTCGGGCCTCGCGACCTTCGCCCTGCCGGGCTCCGCGGGCGTGCCGGCCGGCATCGCGGCGCTCACCCTCGTGGTGCCCTACAACGACCTCGACGCGCTCGCCGCGGTCTTCACCGAGCACGGCGACCGCATCGCGGCCGTGATCACCGAGGCGGCGGCGGCGAACATGGGCGTCGTGCCGCCCGTCGACGGGTTCAACCGGGCCGTCGTCGAGCTCGCGCACGCGCACGGCGCACTCGTCATCTCCGACGAGGTGCTCACGGGCTTCCGTGTCTCGGCCGCCGGCTGGTGGGGGCTCGAGAACGCGGCGACGAACGCGAGCGAGGCGACGGGGTACACGCCCGACCTCATGACGTTCGGCAAGGTCATCGGCGGCGGCATGCCGGTCGCCGCGCTCGGCGGCCGCGCCGAGATCATGGAGCAGCTCGCGCCGCTCGGTCCCGTCTACCAGGCGGGCACGCTCTCGGGCAACCCCGTTGCGGTCGCGGCGGGCATCGCGACCCTGAATGCGGCCGACGCCGGCGTGTACGCGAAGCTCGACGCCACCGCCGAGGCGATCAGCGATGCGGTCTCGGCTGCGCTCGACGCCGAGGGGGTCGCGCACCGCGTGCAGCACGCCGGCAACCTCTTCAGCTTCGTGTTCGGCGACGAGGCCGCGGCGGCCCCGGTGCGCGATTACGCGACCGTGCAACGCCAGGAGTCGCGGCGCTACGCCCCGTTCTTCCACGCGATGCTCGAGCAGGGCGTCTCGCTGCCGCCGTCGGTCTTCGAGGCCTGGTTCGTCACCGCCGCCCACGACGACGCGGCGATCGCCCGGGTGTTCGACGCGCTTCCCGCCGCAGCGAGAGCCGCGGCATCCGCCCCCTGATCTGTGTTCACTGTTCAGGAGGGGGTGTGGCGACGCGGGGCCGTTTCGCGCCGCATGCCGTCGAAATCACCCGCCGTGCCCGCACTCCTTCCTGAAAAGGGTCGTCTCGATGGGGCAGGATGGGGGTATGGCGAAGCTGCGCGTGCATACCGACCGGATCGAGGTGCACCTCACCACGCCCGAGAAGTCGCTCGCGCTCCGCAGCGCCGACCTCGTGGTGCAACGCGCCGACATCCGCTCGGCCACGATCACCGACGACCCGTGGATCTGGATCCGAGGCATCCGTCGTCGCGGCACCGAGGTACCGCTCGTCGTCGCCGTCGGCGTGTGGAAGTACCACGGCGGCACCGACTTCGTGATCATCAAGGGCAAGCGGCCCGCGGTCGTGCTCGAGCTCGCCGCCGGCGAGTTCACCCGCATCATCCTGAGCACGAACCACGCCGGCGAACTCATCGACCGTCTGCGCCTCACCCCGGTCGACGAACCGGGAGACGCCTCGCGCGGCGCCGCTGCCGAATAGTGCCGACGCGAGGAGCGCCGCCGCGAGGAGCGCATCGCGTGCCGCGACACAATCCGAAACGATTCGGCAGCGAGAACCGGCTCCCCTAGGATGGCCCAGGGCGCTGCGACCTCGGTCGTGCCGCCGGCGGGGGCCGGGCAGGTCTCCCGACGGTTTCGGCAAGCGCCCTCCACCCGAACAATTCCGGTCCCGCCGGTGATCGACTGCCGGCAGGAGGCCCGAGCGCGTGGCGAAACGTCTGCCGTCGGCACCGCCGGTGCTCTCCGGCTACAGCTATGTGCGCCCGCTCGGCACCGGCGGCTTCGCCGACGTGTTCCTCTACGAGCAAGACCTGCCGCGGCGCGTCACGGCGGTGAAGGTGCTGCTCGTCGACGTCATCGACCCCGACGCCCGGCGCGCGTTCACGACCGAGGCCGACGCGATGGCGAGGGTCAGCGCGCACCCCTCGATCGTGACGATCCACCAGGCGTCGATCTCGGCCGACGGCCGCCCCTACCTCGTGATGGAGTACTGCCCGGAGACGCTCGGCGCGCGCTCCAAGCGCGGCCCGATGCCCGTGGGCGAAGTGCTCGACATCGGCGTGCGCATGGCGGCTGCCCTCGAGACCGCACACCGATCGGGCCTGCTGCACCGCGACATCAAGCCGTCGAACCTGCTCGTGAACTCGCTCGGCGCCCCCGTGCTCGCCGACTTCGGCATCGCCGGCGCGATCAGTGACAGCGGCGCGGGCGACACCTTCGCGATGTCGATTCCGTGGAGCGCCCCCGAGGTGCTCGGCGAACGCACGACCGGCACCGTCGCGACCGAGGTGTGGAGCCTCGGCGCGACGCTCTACACGCTGCTCGCGGGGCACAGCCCGTTCGAGCTGCCCGAGCGCGGTCGCAACACCGTCGACCAGCTCTCGCGTCGCGCGATGGGGGCGAAGGTCACGCCGCTCGCGCCCCGCGGCATCCCGCAGCGGGTCGATCTCGTGCTGTCGACGGCGATGCAGCGCGACCCTGCGCGCCGCTACGGCTCGATGGCCGAGTTCGGCGAGGCGTTGCGCTGGGCGCAATACGAGCTCGGCATCGCGCCCACGAACCTCGAGGTCGCGTCGCCCGAGTGGGCGGGTGCCGCAGCGCTCGATTTCACGGATGCCTCGCAGCGCGGCCCGATCGTGACGACCGTGAACCCCGACTCGCGACGAGCCGGTCGTGCGGCCGCCACGGCTGCGGCCCGGCCCAACGGGCCCGTGGTCGACGCCGGCGGTCTCGGTTCGGCCCGGGCGCGCGGCGGCTGGGTGAAACCCGTGCTCATCGGTGCGGGTTCCGCGGTCGTCGTGATCGCGCTCGCCGCGGTGGGCTTCGTGCTCATGGGGGGCATCTGATGGCGGGACGCGGGGGGCGTACCGGGCGGCGCACCGGGCGGCGCGGCACGATCGTCGCCGCGGTCGCGGGTGTCGCCGCCGTCGCGACGGTCGTCACGCTCGCGGTGACCGCGAACGGGTACGAGGCGCAGCAGGTGCCTCGGCTCGAGACCTCGGTGTGGGTCACGCGCGACACGGGGCAGTACGCCCGCGTGAACACCGATCTCGCCGAGATCGACCTCGTGCGCGACGTCGAGGATCCGAGCACGGTGGTGCAGGCGGGCGCCGCGGCATCCGTCTACAGTCAGGGGCTTCGCCAGCGGTGGCCGATCGACCCGGCCGAACCGCTCGATCTCGTCGCCGAAGACGGCGGCGGCTCGGTGCCGACGCCGGTCGGCACGCGCGACGTCGCGTCCGCGGGCGGGTGGCTCGTCTACCGCACCGACACCGGCACGGTGTTCGCGGGCCGGGTCGACGGGCCCGAGGCGTTCCCGGTCGATCCGTATGCCGAGCGCACCACCGAGGGCGAAGAGGAAGAGACCTACGCGGCGGCCGCGGTGGGCGTCTCGCCCGACGGCCTCGTCGCGATGTACTCGGCGCGCGAAGAGGCCGTGCGCCTCTTCGACGCGGCGACGGGCGAGTTCGACGGCGGCGAGACGTCGATCGCCGAGCCGCCGGCCGCCGATGCCCGGCTCGAGCTGACGGTCGTGGGTGCGCGCTGGGTGCTGCTCGACGCCGCTGGCGGTCGCGCCTGGGTCTCGGGTCGCAGCGAACCGGTGACCGTCGACGTCGAGGCCGACGCCCGCCTGCAGCAGGGCTCGGGCCCCGCGGCATCCGTTCACGTCGCCGATTCCGCGGGACTCGTGGAGGTGCCGCTCGACGGCGGCGCACCCGAGCGCATCGTCGACGAGGCCGGCACGCCGGCCGCGCCGATCGTCGTGGACGGCGAACTCGCGGCGGCCTGGCTCGGCACCGACGGCGGCGCCGTCTGGACGAGCGACGGCGGCGACACGGTGCCGCTCGAACTGCCGGAGGGTTCCCGCAGCGCGGAGGGACCGCAGTCGATCACGCCCGAACTGCGCGGCAACGGCGACCGTGCCGTGCTCAACGAGACCTCGTCGGGACTGGTCTGGACGGTGCCCGACGGCCGCATGGTGCCGCTCGAGCAGTGGGAGATCGACGACGACATCGAAGACCGGGTCGGCACCCAGCAGGTCGAGGACCTTGCCCGGCAGGAGCCGCCCGTGGCGGTCGCCGACAGCTTCGGCGTGCGCGCCGGCCAGCAGGTCGAACTGCCCGTGCTGTTGAACGACCACGACCCGAACCGAAGCGACGTGCTGACGGTCGACCCCGCCTCGATCGCGGGCGGCTTCGCCGACGCCGGGTTCGGCGAACTCGCGCTCACCTCGAACGACCAGACGCCGACCGTGCGCGTGCGTGCGGGCGAGGGGTCGACGACGTTCGGCTACGCCGTCACCGACGGCGCCGCGAGCTCGCCGCCCGTGACCGTGACGCTCACCGTGGTGCCCGACGACGTCAACAGCGCACCGGTCTGGTGCGGGGTCGCCGACTGCGTGCAGCGCTGGCCCGAGGCGCAGCTCGTGCCGGGCGGCACGGCGCTCGTGCCGGTGCTGCCGGGCTGGGTCGACCCAGAGGGCGACGCGTTCATGCTCGCCGATGCACAGCCGATCGACCCGGCCGCGCCGATCTCGGTCGTGCCCATGTCCGACGGCCGGGTGGCGATCCGTCACACCGACCCCAACGCGGCCGCCGAGAAGCTGCAGGTGCGCATCACCGTCGCCGACGTGCACGGCGCCCAGACCGAGGCCACCCTCGACCTGCGCGTCACCTCGACCGCCGCGCTCGAGGTCGCGCCGGTCGCCGTGACGACGGGGGCGGGCGAGACCGCGATCGTCGAGGTCGCCAAGCACGTCACCGGCGGCTCGGGCTCGCTGCGGCTGCTCGACGCCGTGCCGAGCGCGGCCGCGGCCACCGACGGCCTCTCGGTCGCGCCGAACGCCGCGACGGGCGAGATCGAGCTCTCGGCCGCGAACCCGGGCGCGTATTTCGCCAACTTCACGGTGCAAGACGTCGTGACGCGCGCCGAGCAGAGCGCGAACATCAGGGTCACGGTCGCCGCGCCCGGTGCGCCGCTCGCCCTCGCGCCGATGAAGGCGTTCGTGCGCGCGGGCGAAGACGCCATGGTCGACGTGCTCGGCGCCGTGCAGAACACGAGCGGCCGCGTGCTCGTCGTCGCCGGCGCCGTCTCGTCGTCGCCCGAGCTCGGCGTCGGCGTCGTCGCGCAGTCGCAGGTGCGCGCCACGGGCGTGACCCGCGACGGGCGCCCCGGCCTGGTCGGCCGTGCGGCGGTCACCGTCTCCGACGGTGCGGGCGCGACCGCGGTCGGCGACCTCAGTGTCTTCCTCGTCGCGCCGTCGGCGGGGCTCAGCCCCATCGCGATGCCCGACACGGTGACGATGCGCGTCGGCGAGCTCATCTCGATCCCCGTCACCGACAACGACGTGAGCCCCCGTGCCGAACGACTCGTCGTGCACCCCGAGGTGACCGCCTCTGGTGCCGACGGCGAGCTCGCCTTCGCCTCGGGCAGCGACGTGCGCTATCTGGCGCCGAAGACGCCGGGCACCTACGAGCTCGGCTACGCCGTCGGTCTCGAGCAGGCGCCCGAACGACTCGACCACTCGACCGTCACGGTCACGGTGCTGCCGGCGGGTGCGAACCGCGCGCCCGAGCCGCGCGCGCTCGTGGCTCGCGTGCTGAGCGGCCAGAGCGTGCGCATCCCGGTCTCGGCGACCGGCATGGACCCCGATGGCGACCGCACCGTGCTCTCCTCCCTGACCCAGCCGCAGACCGGTCTCGGCATCGCGACGATCTCGGCCGAGGGCGACGCGATCGTCTACAGCGCCCCCGACACGGGCACGGGCGACGCCCAGCCGGTCTTCGAGTACACGGTGCGCGACGCCTCGGGCGCCGAGGGCACCGGCCGGGTGCGGGTCGGCGTGCTCACCGCCGCCGTCATCGACGCCGCGCCCGTGACCTTCAGCGACTACATCCGCGTGCAGCGGTCGTCGGCCTCGCCCGTCACCGTCGAGCCGGCGGGCAACGACCTCGACCCCGCGCAGGGCGAGCTCGAGCTCGTCGGGCTCGTGCCGAACGCACCGGAGGGCAGCGCCGAGTACGCAAGGCTCGAGGGCCTCATCGACCCGTCGACGTCGCTCGCCGACGGACGCGTCGTGGTGCACCCGGGTGACGTGGTCGGCTCCAACTCCTACCGCTACACCGTGCAGTCGGCGCGCAGCTCGAGCACCGCAGAGGGCCTCGTCGTCGTCAACGTGACCGAGGGCGAGTCGCCCGACGCCCCCATCGTCTCGGACACGATCGTCACGGCGAGGTCGCGTGCCGACCTGCCCGAGAAGGGCCTCGACGTCGTCGCCGGCCACGTGGTGTGGGCGTCGGGCGACTTGAGCGCACTGAAGCTCGAGATCTGGGGCGCGGCCGACGCCGACTACCGCGTCGCCCGGCACAGCATCGTCGGCCCGTTGCCCGAGACCGGCGCACTCGTGCCGTTCCGTCTGTCGGGCAGCGACCGGGCCGGCCGCGAGGCCGAGGCGTTCGGGTTCCTGCTGATCCCCGCGAACGACGACTTCCGGGTGCAGTTGCGCGCCGACGTCGACGACATCGAGGTCGAAGAGAAGCAGAAGGTCGCCTTCGACGTGACGGAGCTGCTCGACCTCGCACCGGGCGATGACGTCGAGATCGGCACCGAGGGCGGTTACACCGTGCAGCGCGCGGCCGCGTCGTGCGCGCCGGCTTCGGGCGGTCGGGCCGAGTACTCAGCCGGCACGGATGCCCCGTGGAGCGACCGCTGCCTCATCCCCGTGCGTCTCGGCGGACAGAAGAGCTGGTCGTGGGTGGGCGTGCCGATCTCGATCCTGCCGACCGACCCGCAGGCGATCCTCTCGGCGGTGAGTCGCACGGTCGCCCCGGGCGCGGCCGAGACCGTGAAGCTCTATGAGGAGATGACGACGTGGGAGGGCGGGCGTCAGGGCGACCCCGCCACGCTCGACTACGCGGTGTCGTACTCGGGCAGCGCGTTCAGGGTCGAGCAGGCCGGCGGCGTCGTGTCGTTCGAGGCGCGCGTCGACGCGGTGCCCGGCACCCGTGAGACCGCGACCGTCAGCGTGAGCGCGTCGGGCGGCCTCACCTCGGCCATCACGCTCGTCGTCGGGCAGGCGCCCGCCGACGCGCCGCGCGGCGGGGTGTTCACCCAGCAGTGCTCGGTCGGCCAGGGGTCGTCGTGCACCGTGCAGGTGGTCGGCGTCGCCGGCGAGTACGACCCCTTCGCGGGCAAGGACGGCGCGGGGCTGAAGCTCGAGGGTCTCGGCGCCGGGGCGAACAGCTGCCAGGTCGCGAGCGTGCGCGCGAGCGACGAGCGCTCGATCACGGTCACCTGGCCGAGCGGCCAGAACGCCTTCGGCGGCGAGTGCGTGATCCCGTACATCGTCACCGACGCCCAGAACCGCCCGGGCGAGGGCCGGTTGACGGTCGACCTGCTCGGCCTGCCGCAGCCGCCGGCCTCGGTCTCGACGGCCGACTACACCGCCACGAGCGTGACCCTCGAGGTCTCGATGGGCGAGGCGCTGCGCGCCCACCCCGACGTGACGGGACTCGAGATCCTCGAGGGCGGCCGACCGGTCGCCGCCTCCTGCTCGACCGGGGCACCCGGTGCCTGGTGGTGCCGGGTCGACGGGCTCACCGCCGGTGAACGCCACGACTACGCCGCGCGCGCCGTGAACAGCGTCGGCACGTCGTCGGCGACGAGCCCCGTGACGACCTGGAGCTACGCGGCCCCGGTGATCACCTCGGCCGCCGCTCAGCCGGTCTACCGCGAGGGCGCGACGGGTCCCGGCACGGGCATCGTCGAGTTGCGCGTCACCGCCGACCGCGACGCACGGGCGTTCCGCATTCAAGAGACGGGGCAGGTCATCGAGCGCCAGGGCTTCTCGGGCGGTCAGCCGACGGTCGTCGAGCTGGGGCTCGTGCCCGGCCCGCAGATGCTGACGCTCGTGCCGATGAGCGTGTTCGAGCCGCCCACGGGGCGCGGCGGCAACGAGGGCGGCATGGTGTCGGTGCCGGTCACCGCGGCGGGCTCGCCGATCCTGAACCCCAACGCGATCTCGGCGGCGTCGGAGTCGAACACCTCGGTGCTCGTCTCCGGCGTCGGATTCGACCCGAACCACAGCGCCCGCGCCTCCGAAGTGGTCTACCTCGCCTGGCGCCACGGCGACGCGAGCTGCTGGGCCGACCGCGACGGTGCGCTGCAGACCTCGGGTGCCGAGGTCACCTCGACGACGTCGACGATCACGGGCCTCGACCCCAACGAGGAGTACTACGTCAAGGTGTGCGCGTCGAACGGGTACGGCACGGTCGAGTCCGCGACCGCGGCCGTCGACACGGCCCACGACGTCGACCTGCCGAGCGGCACCCTGAGCTACACGGTGGCGACCACGCCGAAGGCCACCGGCAGCAGCTACGCGTACGGGCTCGAGCAGGGGCCGGTCGTGAACGCGACCGACGGGTTCACCCCGCGATTCTTCATGTACGGCGACTGGCGCACCGACTTCGCGCTGCAGAGCTCGGCGTCGCCCGGCAACGTGACGGTCAAGACCTGCAAGTCGATCTGGGGCAACAACCGCTGCTCGGGCGAGGTCGCCGTGGTCGCGGTCACCGCGCCGACCACCGTCACGGTCGATTTCGCCGGCGGATGCCTCGCGGCCCCCGCCGACACGGCGAAGCCGACGCACGACGAGGTGCTCGTCACGGTCTCCGAGGGTGCTCGCGGCTCGGCCGTGGTGCGCAACTGGACGGTGCCCGACCCGACGGTGCCGACCGCGGTCGCCTTCGACCTCGCGTTCACCGGCGCCTATGCCGAGCTCGCGCCGATCTCGCGCACGGCGACGCTCTGCAAGGCTCCGCCGAAACCCGCGCCCTGACGCTCGCACTGCGACACCGAGACATCCAGACCACCCTTCGAGAGGAAGACCACCGTGACGATCGCCCCAGAGCAGTCCGCCTGGTTCGCCGAGACGTTCTCGCTCATCGCCGACAATGTCGAACAGGCGGTGCTCGGCAAGCGCCACATCCTCGAGCTCGTGCTCGCGACGGCGATCAGCGGCGGCCACGTGCTGCTCGAGGACGCGCCCGGAACCGGCAAGACGGCGCTGGCCCGCGCCCTCGGCGAGACGATCCACGGCACGAGCTCGCGCATCCAGTTCACGCCCGACCTGCTGCCCGGCGACATCACGGGCATCACGGTGTACGACCAGAAGGCGGGGCAGTTCGAGTTCCACGCGGGGCCGGTGTTCGCCAACATCGTGCTCGCCGACGAGATCAACCGGGCGAGCCCGAAGACGCAGTCGGCGCTGCTCGAGGTGATGGAGGAGGGCAACGTCACGATCGACGGCGTCACCCGCCCGGTCGGCAACCCGTTCCTCGTCATCGCGACGCAGAACCCGATCGAGCAGGGCGGCACCTACCGCCTGCCCGAGGCGCAGCTCGACCGGTTCTCGATCAAGACGTCGATCGGCTACCCCGACGAGGCCTCGACGATGCGGATCCTGCAGGCGGTCGGCGCACCCAAGCCGAAGCTCGAGGCGATCGTCGGCACCGACACGATCGTCGCGATGACCGAGCTGTCGCGCGGCGCGTACGTCAACCCGCTCGTCTCCGACTACATCATGCGCATCGTCGACGCCACGCGCCGTGCGAGCGAGGTGCGGCTCGGGGTGAGCGTGCGCGGCGCGATCGCGCTCTCGCGTCTCGCGATGACGTGGGCCGTGGCCGCCGGTCGCACCTACGCGACCCCCGACGACGTGCGCGCACTGGCCGTCGCGGCACTCTCGCACCGTCTCGTGCTCGAGCCCGAGGCCGAGTTCGACGGCGTGACGGCGGTCGCCGTGATCAACCAGATCCTGCTCGACGTCGCCGCTCCGCGGGAGAACGGCGTGGCGTGACCCGACCGGCAGACCTCCTCCGCGCACCCGCGCCGACCGACACGATCACGTCGACCCATGGCACCACCGCCACGTCGACGCGTGGTTCGACGGTCACGCGGCTCGCTCGCACGCGCCGTGGCCCCCTCGCCTCGGGTGCGGTGCGGCTGCGCCGCGGCGTGCGATCGCTCGGCGCCGGGTTCGCGAGCGCGGCCGTGTGGCTGCGCGAGACGGTCTCGCCCGCGGGCCTGCTGCTGTTCGGCCTCGTGGTCGTCGGTGTCACGGCAGGGGCGGCGTTCGGCTGGTTCGAGGCGTGGGTGGTCGCCGCCATGGCGGCGACGCTGCTGCTCGTGTGCGTGCCGTTCCTGCTCGGCGCGCACGACTACGAGGTGAGGCTCGAGCTCGACCGCGATCGCGTGATCGCCGGTTCCGAGATCCGCGGCGCACTCGATTTCGTGAACCGGGGCACGCGCCCCGCGCTGCCGGGCGTCGTCGACATCCCCGTGGGCCGTGGTCTCGTCGAGGCGCACATCCCCATGCTTCGCGGTGGCGGGCACCACCGCGAAGAGCTCGTCATCGCCGCGCAGCGCCGCGGCATCATCGACGTCGGCCCGATGACGGTCTCGCGCGGCGACCCCCTGCGGGTGCTGCGCCGCGAGATGAGCTGGCCCGACGTGCAGCGCGTGCACGTGCACCCCGTCACGGTCGTGCTGCCGCCGTCGAGTGCCGGACTCATCCGCGACCTCGAGGGTGCGCCGTCGAACCGCCTGGTCGACGCGGATCTCTCGTTCCACGCCGTGCGCGAGTACGTCGTCGGCGACTCGCAACGCCACGTGCACTGGAAGTCGACGGCGCGCACCGGCCGCCTCATGGTGCGCCAGTACGAGGAGTCGCGTCACGCCCGCATCGCGGTGCTGCTCGACCTCGACCTCGACGGCTACTCGAGCGACGACGAGTTCGAGACCGCCGTGAGCGCCGCCGCCTCGCTCGGTGTGCAGGGCGTGCGCGAGGGCCGCGACGTGCTCGTCGGCGTGAGCGCCGAACTCGACGCCGCCGACCGCGGTGTCGTGCAGTCGATCCGCGCCCTGCCGACGGTCACGCCGCGCGTGCTGCTCGACGGCGTCTCGGGGCTCGACGGCGGCGCTGCGTCGGGGCCGGGGGCACGGGTCATCCGTCTCGAATCGCTCGCAGCGCTCGTCGCGCAGTCGTTCGGCGACCTCTCGATCGCCTACCTCGTCACCGGGTCGCAGGTGCCGCTGAAGCGCCTGCGGCGCGCAGCCATCGCACTGCCGCCCGGCATCGCCGTCGTCGCGGTGCGGTGCGAACCGGGCGCCGAACCGGGCGCGCGCCGCTCGAAGGAGATCACGGTGCTCACGCTCGGCGAACTCGGCGATCTCGGGCAGCTGCTCGCAAGAGGAGCGGTGCAGTGAGCGCGCCGCGCCGTCGCGCCACGGCCGCCCAGGGCGTCTCGAGGGGCAGCGAGCGGGCGCGCGCCGCGCTCGGCCTCGGCTACGTCGTCGTCGCCGGAGTGCTCGCGACGGTCGCCGCGTGGCCGGTGTACGCGTCGCCGCGGATGCTGCTCGTCGCCGCGGTCGGCGTGCTCGTCGGCCTCGGCCTCGCCGCGCTCGCCCGGGCCCTGCCGCTGCGCGGACCGCTCGCCGCACTCGTCGTCGTGCCGGCCGCCGCCGTCGCGTTCGCTCTCGTCGTGGTGCCGGCCGCGATCCCGTCGGCGCTCGGCGACCCGCCGTCGTGGCTGCGCGGCATCCGCGACGGCTTCGTCGGCGTCGTCGTGGGCTGGAAGCAGTTGCTGACGCTCTCGTTGCCGCTCGGCGAGTACCAGGCGGTGCTCGTGCCGCTCCTCGTCGTGATGCTCGTCGGCACGCTCGTGGCCGCACTGCTCGTGGCCCCCGACCGCAAGGTCTCACCGCTCGCGGTCGTCGTCGGCTTCGCGATGTCGGGGTTCGGCCTCGCCTTCGGGTCGAGCGCACTGAGCGCGTCGCTCGTCGTCGCGGGCGTCGTCGTGCCCGCGCCCCGCGAACTCCTGGTCTCGGTCGGCGGGCTCGTCGCGGCGCTCGTGTGGCTGCTGCTGCGGTCGCGTTCGATCCGCTCGGTCGCACTGCGACGGGCGACGGCCGGCACGGTGCAGCGGGCCGGGCTCACCGGCTGGCCCGCGGTGCGGCGGCGCGGGTCGGCCGCCGCGCTCGTCGCCGCGGCGCTCATCGTCGGTGCGGCCGTGACACCCGCGGCGGCCGAGCTCGCCGATCGCTCGGCGCTGCGCGACCGGGTCGAGCCCGAGGTCGTGGTGCGCAAGACCGCGACGCCGCTCGCGAACTACCGTGCGGCCTTCTCCGCCGAGCGCATCGACGAACCGTGGCTCGCGGTCGAGGGCGACACGGGCGGGGTCGACCGGCTGCGCCTCGCGACCCTCGACTCCTACGACGGCGAGACCTTCCACGTCTCCGCGGCCCGCGACTCGGCTGCGTCGCGGTTCAGCCGTCTGCCGCGCGCCGCCGTGCGGATGCCGGGCGACGTCGCCTTCACGATCGCCGTCGACGACGGCTACACGGGCATCTGGGTGCCGGCGCCGATCGGGCTGCGCTCAGCGCCCGATTTCGAGGGACCGCGCCGGGCCGCCCTCGACGACGGCTTCCACCGTTCGGAGGGCGGCGCGACCGCCATCGACATCGCCCAGGTTCCGGATGCCGCGTCGACACCTCTCGGGGCCGAACGCGGGCTGGTTCCGGGCGACGGCTACTCGGTCGTCTCGGCGCCCGACGACCCCGCCGCGCTCGGCGAGCCGGCGGCCACCCCGCTGCTCGACGTCGAGGAGTACCCCGAGCTCGGCGCGTGGCTCGAACTGCAGCAGCAGCCGGCCTCGGCGGCCGGGTTCACCGACCTCGTCGACCGCGTGCGCGCGCGCGGCTACCTCAGCCACGCCATCTCCGACGGCCCCGACGCCGCAGGCTGGAT
Organism: Agromyces sp. NPDC055520; assembly: GCF_053619715.1. Classification (NCBI taxonomy): domain Bacteria; kingdom Bacillati; phylum Actinomycetota; class Actinomycetes; order Micrococcales; family Microbacteriaceae; genus Agromyces; species Agromyces sp. NPDC055520. The sequence goes on from NZ_JBSHJY010000006.1 coordinate 50,538, forward strand.
CGGCCGTCTCGGCGGCGGCTACACGTTTCTGCCGAGCTACTCGGGGCACTCGAAGGCGCGCATCGAGGCGCTCTTCGGCGAACTCGTCACCCAACAGCGCCTCGCGGGCCCCGAGGCATCCGATGCCGCCCTCGTCTCGGCCGTCGGCGACGACGAGCAGTTCGCGACCGCGATCGCGCTGCTCGCCCGCGCGACGGGCTACCAATCGCGGGTCGTGCTCGGATTCCGGCTCGCGGGCGCCCAGCCGCTGCCCGGCGTCGAGTCGTGCGACGCGGTCTGCACGGGCGCCGCGCTGACGGTGTGGACCGAGGTCTCGAGCGACGGCGACGCGTGGACGCCGATCGACGCGACGCCGCAGTACGAGATCGCCCCGAGCCTCATCCAAGAGGGCGAGCAACTGCCGCAGCACCCGACCACGCCCGACCGCCCCGACACGGCAACGGTCGATCCGCCCTCGGCGCAGAGCGAGTCGAGCGATGCCGCCGCGGCGGCCGAAGACGACCCGGCGGTCGCGGCATCCGCCCTGCTGGCCGTGCTGCGCCTCGTCGGCCTCGGTGCGCTCGCCGTGCTGTTGCTGCTGCTGCCGTTCATCGTGCTGCTGATCGCCAAGCGCACACGATCGCGGCGACGGCGACGCGACCCCGCGCCCGAGGTGCGCATCGTCGGCGCGTGGCACGAACTCGTCGACCTCTACGTCGACCACGGCGTGCTCGACGGCGAACGCGCCGATCGCGCCGCGACCGCCCGCGCGAGCGGTCGCGCCGCGGCCGCGCGCCTCGTGACGCTGGTCGACCGGGCCGTGTTCGCCGGCGACCCGCCGGGCGGTGCAGACGCGGATGCCGCGTGGTCGATCGTCGACGGCGAACGCACCGAGCTCCGTGCCGAGGCGAGGTCACGTCGTCGCCTCGTTGCGCGCCTCTCGTTCGCCTCGTTCGCGCGCCACCTGCGCATCGTTCGTTCCGCCCGTTCCGTTCGTCCCACCCGTTCCGCTCGCGCCGTCAGCACCGTTCGCGCATCACTCGAGGAGCCAGCACGATGACCCCTGTCGACCCCCAGCAGCTCGTCGCCGCCAGCCTGTTGACCATCGGGCTCAGCCTGCTGATCGGCATCGGACTCTACGTCTGGTACGCCGTGATGTTCGCGAAGGTGCTCGTGCGGTTCGGCCGGCCCGGATGGGCGGCGTGGGTGCCGGTGTACAACGAGATGCAGCTCTTCAAGATCGGCCGGCAGCCGGCGCCGTACGCGGTGATGATGTACGTGCCGGTCGTGCAGATCGTCGGGCTCGTGTTCAAGGTGTTCGCCCTCCACCGCATCAGCGTGCAGAGCGGGCGCGGCGTGGGCACCACGGTGCTCGGCGTGCTGCTGCCGCCGGTGTGGGCCACGGTGCTCGCGCTCGGCCCCGGCCCCGAGCATGGGCGCATGACGATGGCCGGTGCCGGTGCCGGTGCCGGTGCCGGTGCCGGTGCTGGTGTTGGTGAGCTCGCGTGGGCGGTTCCCGAGCACTCGGGGGCACCGGGCGCGCCGATGGCGCCGATGGCTCCGTTCGCGCCGAACGCGGTGGCGCCCGTCACGGCGACCGCGTCGCCCGTGCTCGCAGCGCCCGTCGTGCCCCTCGCGCCTGTCGCGCCCGTTCCGGCCGTCGCTCCGCAAGCGGCCGTGCCCGCTGCCCCGCACATGCCCGCACCGACGGCCGCCCCAGCGGTGTCGCCCTTCGCCCCTCCCGGCGCCGCACCGGTCGTGCCGCCGCCTGTCGCACCGCAGGCCGCTGGGCTGACCGAGTCCGACGCGGCTCCGCGCATCCCGGGCCGCATCGAACCGCTGCCGCCCATGCCCGGTGCCGCGCCCGTCGCCACTGCGGCATACGCGCCCGTCGCACTCGCGGCGCCGCTCGCCCCGGCGGGGCCGCCGCCAGTCGTCGCGCCGGCTCCGCCGACCGCGCCCGCTCAGCCGATCGCTCCGGCGGCGCTCGTGACGGCCGCCGCCGTCGACGGGTACGAGCCCGACGAGGCCGCGACGATCGTGACGGGCGACCCCATCGACGACCCGTTCGACCGCACCGTCGTCGTGTCCCGCCGCCCGCCCGTCGAATGGCGGCTCGTGCTCGAAGACGGCACCGCGCTCGCGCTCGCGGCTCCCGTGGTCGTGCTCGGCCGCAGCCCGCGCGCCGCTCTCTCGGGCGAGCAGCGGCTCGTCGTGCCCGATCCGAGCCGCACGCTCTCGAAGACCCACGCCGTGCTGCGTCTCGACGGCGAGCAGTGGACCGTGACCGACCTCGATTCGACGAACGGCGTCATGGTGCCCGACGGCTTCGGCGTCGACCGCCTGATCGACCCGGGCGTTCCCACCCCGCTGGCCGAACGACTCGTGCTCGGCACGCTCGTGGCCGGCCTTGAGCGCACCGCGCCGGAGCAACCATGACCGAACCCCGTGTGCAGCTCACGGTCGCCGAGGCGAGCGACGTCGGACTCGTCCGGCGCGTCAACGAGGACTCCGCGCTCGCGTCGTGGCCGGTGTATCTCGTGGCCGACGGCATGGGCGGTTACGAGGCCGGCGACCGGGCGAGCGCCGCGGTCGTCGCCGCATTCGAGCAGCACGTCGTCGGCCGGCCGCTGGCGACCGTGGCGAGCGTGCGCGCGGCGCTCACGGGTGCCGGGGCGGGGGTCGCCGACGTCGCCGCAGACACCTCCCGCGGTGCGGGCAGCACGGTCGCGGGCCTCGCGCTCGTCGACGACGAGGGTGCGCCGGCCTGGCTCGTCTTCAACGTCGGCGACTCGCGCGTGTACCGCCAGCACGGCACCGTGCTCGAGCAGCTCACGATCGACCACTCGCTCGGCCAAGAGCTCGTCGACCGCGGCGAGCTGCGGCCAGAAGACCTGGCGACGTTCGAGCGTCGCAACGTCATCACCCGGGCGATCGGCGCCTCCGACAGCACCGCCGACAGCTGGCTGCTGCCCGTCGTGAACGGCGAGCGGCTGCTCGTCTGCAGCGACGGTCTCACCTCCGAGGTCGGCGACGAGGCGATTCGTGCGACGCTCGCGATGGGCGGGCGACCTGAATCGGCCGCCGCGGCGCTCGTGCAGCGCGCCCGTGAGGCGGGCGGCCGCGACAACATCACGGTCGTCGTCATCGACGTCGTCGCCGGCGGTCTCGACGAGCAGACGGATGTCTCGACCGATGACTCGCGCTGGGCGCCCGAGACGCCCGACGTCGATGAAGAGACCACGATTCCGGTGCGGGGGCGGTCATGAACGACGGATGGAACGGGCTCGTCGAGGCCGACGCCGAGCTGCACGACGAGGCGACCGTCGTGGTCGTGCGCCCGGCCGGCAGCGCCGCCGCCAGTCGAGATGTCACCGTCGACGACGTACCGGTCGATGGTGTTCCGGCCGACGACGCGACGGTCGTCGTCGCCGAACGCACGACCGTGCGCGAGGGGTCGGGCGTGCCCGTCGAGAACAGTGACCGTGCCGCTGCAGACGACGACGCCGACGCGACGGTCGTCGTCGGCCGCGGGCCGGCCGCCGACGCCGAGGCGACGAGGGCCGTGCAGCGCGGCGGGCGCAGGGGCCAGGGCGAGACCCGGGTCACGCACCGCAGCGCGCCAGTCATGAACACGCCTCGGCGCCGCGATCGCCGCCGCCCCGCCCCGGCGCCCGTCTCCGACGAAGTGCTGCGCTCCGCCGAGGTCGGGGCCGGCCCCGGACTGCTCGACCGCTACGAGGTGCGCGAGCTCGCGGCATCCCGAGTCAGCGAACCGCCCGCGCTCGACCCCGGACCAGCCCCGACACGCGACCTCGCCGCCTCGCTGCCCTCGGTCGAGCGACGTTCGCGGCGCGGCGCGATCGTCTCGATCGCGGCCGTCGGCGCGGCGTGCCTCATCGCCGTCGCGGGCCTCGCCGCGATCGCCGTCGCCGTGTTCGGCGGACTGTTCGCCTGAGCGACCCGAGCGCCTTGACCGCCCTGAGCGCCCCGCTTCAGGCGAGCGCGAAGAGCACGAAACCGATGAGCGGCAGCGTGCCCTGGATGAGCGCCGGCTTCAGGTAGCCGCGGCCCGTGGTCGTCAGCACCGCGGCGGCGAGCACCATGCACGCCGTCGTGAAGAGCACGAGTGTCGTGCCGACGAGCGCCGTGCCGGCCCAGTAGAGCACCAGACCGAGCGCCGCCCCGATGCCGAGGAACAGGTTGTAGAAGCCCTGGTTGTAGGCCATGGGCTTCGTCACGTCGGCGGCGGCCTGGTCGGCGACGCCGAAGCGCTTCCACGTCGAGGGACGCGTCCACCAGACGCTCTCCATGAGGAAGATGTAGCCGTGCAGCAGCGCGGCGAGGGCGACGAAGACGCTTGCGATGACGGCCATGCCGCGATCGTACGATCGTCTGTTGCCCGATCAGGGGATTTGGGGCGACACGCCGATACGCGCGTCGCAACATCGGCGTGTCGCGCGAATCCCCTGAACGAGCAACGTCACGAGGGGGGTGGCGGGTCGCGGTCGACGGTGACGGGCGTGCCGAGAAAGCGTTCGAGGTCGGCGACGGATGCCGCGAGCGCACGCTCCTCGCGAGGCGACGGCGCTCGCCAGGGCACGAGCTTGACGACCGCGTTCCGCGTCGAGGTGACGGGTGCCCAGCGGCCCGCCATCACCCCGTCGATCATGAGCGCGTGCAGCGGGAACTCGGCTCGCACGGGGTCGCTGCGCCCCGGCGGCTGCAGGAACGTGCGGGGCACGGCGTAGCCCATGATGTACTCGTCGTACGCCTGCAGCAGGTCGACCGTGCCGGTCGGCGGGCGCGGGGCGTCGAGCGCCGCCCCGGTCTTCTGGGGGTCGTGCCAGTGCGTCGCGCCGTCGACCTCGAGCGTCTCGACGCTGCCGCTGCCACTGCCACTGCCACTGCCGCTGCCACTGCTGCTGCCGCCGCCGTCGGGTTCGTCGCCCGCGACCACGGCCGCGAACGCCAGCCGGGTGTCGCCGAGGGTGAAGCCCGACCACGCTGCGAAGTCGCGGTCGGTCACCGGCCCGCGTGAGCGGATGAATCGTGCCGCGAGTTCGACGAGCGCCGCCTCACGTGGTTTCGGGGTCGACGCGGGCACGCGCTCGTCGAAGGCCGCGTAGCTGCGCTGCCTGCCGACATTCGCGCCGCTGATCGCCACTCGTTCGAGCTCGGCGAGCATGAGCACATAGGTGAAGCCGAGCCCGGTCGACGGCTGCCCCGCCGCGGCGAGGGCTGCCGCGAGCTCGGCGCGAGTGCGATGGCCGACCGCGAGCGAGGCAGCGACGACGTCGAGTGCGCGCGCCGCGTCAGCCCCGTCGACGCCCGTGCGGCGGTAGTACGTCGCGTTCGCGCGGTGCACGCGCTCGGCCGAGAGCTCCAGCAGCCACCGGGCGTCGGCCGGGTCGACGAAGTGCCAGGTCGGGCGCAGCACGTGCGTGCGCAGGATCTCACCGCGATCGAGCGCAGCGGAGACCTCGGCGAGCGAGGGTCGCTCGGGGCCGGACACTCGCATGGCGAGCCCCCATTGGGCTGGCGTGAACTCCTGCGACTGCACGGCGACGAATCCGCGCACCACGTCTGCCGCCGAGGTGGCACGCGCCTCGCTCAGCCCCTGCACGTGCAGGCGCACACGACGGAGGTCGGCGAGGTCCACCCCTACGACACGTCCCGTCGCCAGGTCGTCGCACCGCCGATCACGGTCGCGACGACCGCGATGCCGAGCAGCACGAGCCCGCCCTGCCACCACTCGAGCGTCTCGGTCGAGCCGAGCGACGCCAGGTTGTAGAACGACGCCCCGACGAGCGCGTCGCTCGCGGCTCCCGGCAGGAACCGGCCGATCGAGGCCGTGACGTCGCTGAGCGAGGCCACGACCCGCAAGATCGGTTCGACGAACTGGGTGAACGCGATGACGATGACGATCGCGGCCACCTGGTTGACGACGAGCACGCCGAGCCCGACGCCGATCGCGCCCCAGAGGGCCATGGCGAGCACGCCGCGGCCGACGAGTGCCCAGGTGTCGCTCGAGTCGAGGCCGGTGTCGAGACCGAAGCCGGCGAGGGCCGCCGCCCCCGCCCCGACCGAGACGGCGAAGGCGATGACGCCGAGACCCGCGCCTACGACGAGCTGCGAGACGAACTTGGCGCTCAGCACGACCGTGCGGTGCGGCTCGGCGAGGAACGTCGGCGTGAGCGTCTTGTGCCGGAACTCGCCGGTGACGGCGAGCGCGCCGAGCAGCACCGGGAACACGTAGCCGACCGACGAGGCGAAGCTGTAGAGCAGCGGCGCCAGCTCGGTTCCGGGCGGCACGGTGGTCGTACCGCCGGCGGATGCCGCGGCATCCGGATTCTCGACGGCCCACCCCAGGAACGCGCCGAACCCGCCCGCCATGAGCGCGACGTAGGCGGCGAGCAGGATGGCGAGGAGCCACCACATGCGCGTGGTGAAGACCTTCTGGAACTCGGAGCCGATCGCGCGCACGAGATTCACGACTCGTCACCGCCGCCGACGAGCGAGAGGAACGACTCTTCGAGACCCGATTTCAGGCGGTGCAGGGCCGCGAGTTCGACGCCGCCGACGAACGCGGCGTGGCCGACCCTGGCGGGGTCGGGCTCGGTCACGATGAAGCCGCTGCGGCCCTCGGTGTATTCGAGGCCGGCCGCGTCGAGCGCAGCGGCGAGGGCCGGCCGGTCGGGGGAGTCGGCGATCGTGCGGGGCGCCGAGTCGAGTTCGAGGCTCGCGAGGGTGCCGCTCTTCATGAGCCGGCCCTTCGCGATGATGACGACCTCGTCGACGCTCTGCTGCACCTCGCTGAGCAGGTGCGACGAGACGAGCACGGTGCGGCCCTCGCGGGCGAGGCTCTGCAGAAAGCCGCGGATCCACTTGATGCCCTCGGGGTCGAGGCCGTTGATCGGCTCGTCGAGCACGAAGACGCCGGGGTCGCCGAGCAGGGTGTACGCCAGCGCGAGCCGTTGCCGCATGCCGAGCGAGTAGCCGCCTGCGCGGCGGTCGGCGTACTCGGCGATGCCGACCTGCTCGAGCACGGTCTGCACGCGCGCGGTCGGCAGCCCGACGGCCCTCGCGTACACCTTGAGGTGATTGCGCGCCGTGCGACCGGGGTGGAAGTTCGCGTCGAGCGCGGCACCCACCGTCTCGAGCGGCCGCGGCAGCTCCGCGTACGGCGTGCCGCCGAAGGTCGCGGTGCCGGCGCTCGCACGTTGCAGCCCGAGCAGTACCCGCAGGGTCGTGGTCTTTCCGGCGCCGTTCGGACCGAGAAACCCGGTGACCCTGCCCGGTTGCACGGTGAAGCTCAAGTCATCGACCGCGGTCACCGGGCCGAAGTGCTTGCTGAGCCCCGAGATCTCGATAGGAATGCCGCTCGCCATGCGCTCTCCTCACGTGGGGGCGAGCCCGGTCGCGCAGGTCGCACCCCCGCACGACCCGGGCAGCCAGGCCGCCTCACTTCACCCTAGCGAGCCGGCGCGGCCGGATGCGGCTGTGACGCGGCGCATTCGCAGATTCGGGCGGCGCCGCCGACGACCCGACGACGCCCGTGTCGGCACCGCCGATGGCAGGTCGCCGTCAGTTGAGTGGGCGGATGCCCTCGGGCAGCACGCCGCCGTCGTAGAGGCTCACCGCGAGGTCTTGCAGGGCGCCGAGGGCGACGCGCTGCGTCGTGGGTCCGTACGAGACGCGGGCGACGCCGAGCTCTTGCAGCCGGGCGGGCGCGGGCACGCCGGGCAGGCCGATGAGCGTCACCTTCTGGTCGCCGATGCCGGCCACGAGCTGCGCGACGACCTCGTCGCCGAACATGCCGGGCACGAACACGCTCGTCGCGCCGGCGTCGAGGTAGGCGCGGCCGCGCTCGATCGCATCGGCGATGTTGACCTCGAGGGGGCGCTCGCGACCACGGAGGAACGCATCGGTTCGCGCGTTCAGGGCGAACGGCACGCCCTCGGCCTCGGCGGCGGCGACCGCGGCGGCGACGGCTGCGATCGAGTCGGCGAGCGGCTTCAACTGGTCTTCGAGGTTCGCTCCGGCGATGCCCTCGCCGATCGCGCGGCGGATGGTGTCTCCGGCGTCGCCGTAGCCCGCCTCGAGGTCGGCGCTCACGGGCACGTCGACGGCGCGCGCGATGCGCCCGCACATGTCGAGCATGAGTTCGACGGGGATCTGCTCGCCGTCGGGGTAGCCGAAGGTCGCGGCGATCGAGTGGCTCGCGGTGGCGATGGCGCGGGTCTGCGGCAGGGCGGCGATCGCGGTGGCGCTCACGACATCCCAGACGTTCACCACCTGGAGGAGTTCGGGGTCGGTGTGCAGGCGGCGGAGTTCGGCGGCGGTCTCGGCGAGGGTCATGCTGCCAGCGTATGTCGACCCACGGACGCGAGCACGACCGATGGCGATGGCGACGTGACGCCGCCCCCACTCAGCCGAGCGCGGCGGCGAGCCCGTCGAGCAGCCGTTCGACGTCGTCCGCGTCGTTGTAGGGCGCGAGTCCGACGCGGAGCCCGCCGGCGTCGCCGAGCCCGAGGCGCCGAGAGGCCTCGAGCGCGTAGAAGTTGCTGCTCGGAGCGAGCACCTGCCGTTCGGCGAGGCGCATGGTGATGTCGGATGCCTCGTGGCCCGAGAACGTCATGAGCAGCGTGGGTGTGCGGCGCGACGCGCGCGACCACACCGTGACCCCTGGCAGCTCGGCGAGTCCGGCCTCGACGCGAGCGTGCAGCGTCTCTTCGTGTTCGTGCAGCGCCGCATACGAGCGGGCGAGTCGCGAGCGGCGAGAGCCCGCGACATCCACCGCCCCTGACATGCCCGCCAGACCCGCCAACGCGTCGACCGCCGCGGTGCCGCCCGCGAGCAACTCGTAGGGCAGGGTGCCGAACTCGAATCGCTCGGGCACGACGTTCGTCGAGGGCGCGAGCTTGTCGGGCTGCAGGGTCTCGAGCAGTTCGGGCGCGGCCGCGAGCACGCCGAAGTGCGGTCCGAGGAACTTGTACGGCGAGCACGTGAAGAAGTCGGCCCCGAGGGCCGCCACGTCGGGCAGTTCGTGCGCCGTGTAGTGCACGCCGTCGACGTAGACGAGGGCGCCGGCGGCGTGCGCGGCAGCGGCGATCGCGGGGACGTCGGGCTTGGTGCCGATGAGGTTCGAGGCAGCGGTGACGGCGACGAGCCGGGTGCGATCCGAGAGCACGGCGGCGATCGCCCCGACCGGCAGTTCGCCCGTGGCCGGGTCGAAGTCCGCCCAGCGCACGACGGCGCCGACGCGCTCGGCGGCCTGCACCCACGGCCGCACATTGGAGTCGTGATCGAGCCGGGTCACGACGACCTCATCGCCGGGCGCCCACTGCTTCGAGAGGTGCCGCGAGAAGTCGTAGGCGAGCTGGGTGGCGCTGCGGCCCTGCACGATGCCGCGCGGGTGGCCGTTCACGAGATCGGCCATCGCGAGCCGGAACCCGTGCACCGCCGCCTCGGCGCGCTCTTCGGAGACCCCGACCGTTCCGCGGTTCGACAGCGGGCCGGTGAGAGTGGATGCCACGGCGTCGCCCACCGATCGCGGGGTCTGCGTGCCGCCGGGGCCGTCGAACTGCGCCCACCCGCTCTCGAGCGACGGGAACTCGGAACGGATGCGCGAGACGTCGTAGGACATGCAGGTGAGGATAGCCGCAGATTCGTGAGTGGGGTTCCCTGCCATCCCGGGACATCGATCGAGGAGGCTGCGTGCATCGCACCACATGATCCGGAAGGAACACGCTCATGACCCGCATCGACCGGAGCGCCGCGGCGCTCGACGCATCACCGGCATCGGAAACGAGACGCCGGCTCCTCCGCACCGCGGGGTTCGGCGGCATTGGCGCCGCGATCGCATGGTTCCTGCAGCCCGTGCTGGTCTCGATCGCGTCGGCCGACCTCGTCGACGGCGTCGACGCCGCGTTCGTGGCATCGCACCCCTTCAACGGCGTTGCCGAGGCGGCGATCTTCGTGGCGGTGGGCGTGGGCCTGCTGTACTTCGTCACGGCCGTCGGCCGCCTCGCCCGGCTGTCGGACTTCCCGATCTCGACGACCGCCGTCGTGTCGCACCTCCTCGGCATCATGGCCGCACTCGCCTGGCTGCTCGTCGCGGGCCTCAGCGTCGCGCCGTACACCTCGGTCGGCGCCTACCTCGGCGAACTCGCTCCCGACCGTGCGACGCAACTCGGCCTCTATCAGCTGCTGAGCGTCGTGCTCGCGAGCGCGATCATGCTCTTCGTGGTCGGCTTCGCGTGGTGGCTGATCGCGCTGGCGACCATCGGCCGACGACGCGGGGTGATCGGCTGGCCGCTCTCGATCGCGGCGACCGTGGCCTCGGTCGTCATGGCCGCGCAGCTGCTCGTGCCGTTCGCACCGCCGTGGGGCACGCTCGCGGGCCTCGGGTTCACGCTCACCGCCGGCATCGTCTTCCTTGTGAAGGCGCGGCACACAGCCTGAGTTCGACTGCTGGTGCTGCGGGCACCCGGGATGCGAGGATCGGAGCACCATGGACGGCAGCGCGTTCCTCGTGGCCACCCGGGCGACCGTCGTTGCGGTCGCCGGTGCGCTCGTGGTGCTCCTCGCCATCCGTGCGGTGCGGGCGCCGGCAGGGGCCAGGGCGCTCTTTCCCACCGCAGCGCTCGTCGTGATGCTGGTCTCGATCGCGGTGAGCCTGCTGCTCGGCGACGCACGGTTCGCGCAGCTCTGGTTCGCCGCCTTCCCGGTGCTGCTCGCCACCTACCCCGACGGGCGCTTCGTGCCCCGGTGGATCGTCTGGCCGGTGGCGGCGGGCGCCCTCTGGTACCTCGCCGAGGTCGTCAGCGGGCATCGGCTGTCGGCACAGCCGTGGTGGTGGATCGTGCCGGTCGGCGAGCTGCTGATCGTGGGCGCGCAGGTGTACCGCTACCTTCGGCGCTCGACAACGGCTGAGCGCGAGTCGGTGCGGTGGGCCCTGCTCGGCACCGTGCTGGGCGTCGAGCTCTACCTCGTGCTCGCGATCGCGGGCGCGGTCGGCGGGGGAGGTGCGGTCGGCGAGGGCGGTGCGGTCAACGAGGGCCTCGCGAACCTCGCGGTCGTGCCGATACTGCTCGGCCCCGCCGTCGGCCTGCTGCGGCCGAGACTGTGGAACGTGGATGCCGCGTTCCGCTCGCTGCTCGTTGCCACACTCGCCGCCCCCGTACTCGCCGCCGCCTACTGGGCGGCCTCGGGCATCGCGTCGCTCGGGGGAGCGGGCACCTCGGCAGCGGGCTGGTGGGGCGCCGCCGCCGTCACCGTGCTCGCGGTGCCCGTCATCGGCGGCGCGGCGCGGCTCGCCACCCGCATCGTCTACCGCGGCCGGACCGATGCCGCGCTCGCCGTGGCCCGGCTCGCTGAGCGACTCGACAACCGCTCAGACCAGGAGGCGGTCGCGGTCGTCATCGTGAGAAGCGTCGTCGACGCCTTGTTCCTCGACGGCGCCGCCCTGCACGGCGAGGTGTTCGCCGCACACGTCGGCGAGCTGCCGCACGTCGGCGAGCAACCCGATCCCGGCGTCGAACGGTTCCCGATCGTCTTCCACGGAGAAGAGCTCGGGGTGCTGTCGGTGCCGCCACGGCCGGGCGAGTCGTCGCTCACCGCCCTCGACCGCGAGGTCGTCGGCCGCATCGCGCTGCATTCTGCGCCGGCGTTGCACGGGGCGCGGGCGCTCGCCGAGCTCGGCGAGGCGCACACCCGGCTGCTGCTCGCTCGAGAGGAAGAGCGCAAGCGTTTGCGCCGAGACCTGCACGACGACCTGTCGCCGACGCTGTCGGGGCTGAGCCTCGGTGCGGCGGCGCTTGCGAAGCGCGCGGCCTCGATCGACGCCGAGCTCTCGCGTCAGGCGGCAGAACTGCATGAGGACATCCAGGCCGCGGTTGTGCAGTCCCGTGAGATCGCCTACGGACTGCGGCCCCCGATCCTCGACGATCGCGGGCTCGTCGCGGCCATCCGCGACCGCGTCCACGGGCAGAGCGCCGACGCGCTCGCCGTCGAGGTGATCGCGCCCGAGGGTGCGCTCGGCCTGCCGGCCGCGGTCGATCTCGCGGCGCTCCGCATCGTGCAGGAGGCGGTCGCGAACGTGCGGCGGCACGCGCAGGCGGGCACGTGCCGCATCACCCTCGAGCGCCGCGGCGACGAACTGCACGTGCAGGTCGACGATGACGGCATCGGGATGCCGCGGCGGGCCGCAGGCGGCCTCGGTCTCGCATCGATCAGGGAGCGCGCGCTCGAACTCGGCGGTACCGCCCGATTCGGCAACACCCCGAGCGGCGGTGCGCGTGTCTCCGTACGCCTGCCTGTGCCGAGTTGGGTGGCGGCGTGAATCGCATCGTCGTGGTCGACGACCACCCGATCTTCCGCAAGGGGCTCGTCGCCCTGCTGCGAGCGAGCGGCCTTGAGGTCGTGGGCGAGGCGTCGAGCGGCACAGAGGCGATCGACGTCGTGCTCGATACCCGCCCCGAGCTCGTGCTGATGGATCTCGGCTTGCCCGAACTCGGCGGCGTCGAGGCGACCGAGCGCATCGTCGCCGAGCTGCCGGGGGTGCGGGTCGTCGTGATCACCCTCTACGACGACGAGCAGTCGGTGCGGGCTGCGCTGCAGGCTGGCGCCTCGGGCTACGTCGTGAAGCAGGCGCCGCCTGAGCAGATCATTGCCGCGATCGACGCCGCGCTCGCCGGCGCCCTGTGGATCGGCGCGGGCGTGCCGCGCCCCGGTTTCGGCGGCGCAGCCTCCGACTCGGGCGCGGCGCTCGGGCTGACCCCGCGCGAGGCGGCCATTGCCGAACTCATGAGTCGCGGCCTCGCGAACCCGGTGATCGCCGAGCGCCTGAACCTCTCGACGAAGACGGTGGCGAATTACGTCTCGCTGATCCTCGTCAAGCTTGGCGCCGACGACCGGCAGGCCGCGTCCCGCATCGTGCGGGCGAACCGCGACGCTCCGGAATGAACGCGGTGCGCGCCGGCCGCGGATAGCATGCAGGGATGGGGCAGGCGGGGGCCGAGGCATCCGGTGACCTGACCGACGGAACGGCGATCGGCGGGGCGCCCGCTTCCGACGCGCGCCGTCGCAGGGTCTCGTTCACCGCGCTGCTCGACGGCTTCTTCTTCGTCTATGCGGGGATCGCGGCGGTCTGGCTCGCGTGGCTCGTGTTCACCGAGTCGTTCTCGTTCGGCTGGTTCGGCATCGCCTTCTTCGTGGTGTTCTGGCTCGTGCTCGCCTACCTCGTGCTGCCGCGACTGCACCGCATCCTCACGCGCATCTACGTGCCCGACTACTTCATCGGGCGCGCCCGAACGAGCGACGGACTGCTCGGCGACCCCGTGAACCTCGCCTTCGACGGCGAGGAGGCCTCGGTGCACGCGGCGATGACCCAGGCAGGATGGACCCGCGCCGACGATGTGACCGGCAGGTCGAGCTGGCGCATCATCACCTCGACGATCACTCGCAAGAGCTACGACGAAGCGCCGGTCAGCCCGCTGTTCCTCTTCAGCCGCCAGCAGGACTTCGCGTATCAGCAGGAGGTCGAGGGCAACCCCGCCAAGCGCCACCACGTGCGCTTCTGGCGCACGCCCGACGGCTGGTTGCTGCCGGGCGGGCGCCGGGTCGACTGGCTCGCGGCCGGCACCTTCGACCGCGCCGTCGGCTTCTCGCTGTTCACCCTGCAGATCACGCACAAGATCGACGCCGACACCGACGTCGAGCGCGACCACATCGTCGATTCCGTGCTCGCAGCGAACCCAACGGCCCGGGTCGACGTGCTCGCCGACTTCTCGACGGGCTACCACTCGCGCAACGGCGGCGGCGACACGATCAGCACCGACGGCGACCTGCCGGTCGTCGACACCGGCGCGGCTGCACTCCTGAGTCCGGCCCAGGCGGCCGAGGCGGCCGCGTCGGCAGCAACGGCGGCGGATGTCGCGGCCGCCCGCCGCCCGGTGGCGACGGTGTTCGGGGCGGTGCTCGTGGTGCTGCGCGTCATCGCCGGTGTGGTCTGGCTCATCTCGCTCGCCATGCAGTGGCGGCAGGTGCTGGTCGACGACCTCGGCGTGCCGCTCGACTCCGATCGCCAGGCCGACGCCGCGTCGAACGCGCTGCTCGCGATCGTGCTCGTCGCAGGCGGCGTCGTGCTCGCGGTCGAACTCGTCTTCGCCCTGCTCGTCTACCGCGGCAGCAACTGGGCGCGCGTGACGGTGATGGTCTTCGCGACGATCAGCATCACGTGGTCGGCGGTCGACTTCCTCGGCGGCGGCGAGATCACGCTGCGCACGACGCTCATCACGGTCGCGCTCGACATCCTCGTGCTGCTCGCGCTCTCGAGCCGCGCCGCCCGCTCATACGCGCGCCGGCGACGGAGCCCGCGCCTCAGGCCCGCAGCCAGTGGTCGGCGACGAGCTCGCCCACGAGCACCTCGGTGAGCGCCGCGATCTCGTCGTGCTCGTCGCCGGGGAACCGCAGGGTGAGCTCGGCGCCGGGCAGCTCGCGGCCGATCGCGGCGAAGCGCGAGCCGCGCTGCGCCATCCAGTCGAGGGCCTGGGCATCCCATACCGAGCCGGCGAACACGAGCGCCCGATAGTCCTGCGTCTTCGTGAGGTACACGTCGACGTGCGACCAATCGCCCGTCTCGGACGCGTAGGCGGCGCGGCGCGGCACCTCGCGCATCATGAGCGCCGACTGCTGCGCGCTCGACGCGCGCTCGGCGGGCGCGAGCGCCCACGTGCCCATCGGCGCGGCGAGCAGCTCGGCGAGCGGCGGCAGCCAGTCGGCGGCCGTCTCGAGCAGCATCCGGCTCGCGACCGATGCGGCCCGCACCGATGCCGCGTCGAACCGCGCGTCGGGCGCGGTGCCGAGAAGCTCGGCGAGTACGGCGTCGACCACGGGGAACGTCGCGCGGAACGTGCGGCAGGCCACGCCCGACGCCTCGACCCCCGCGAGCAGGGGCACGACGACGTCGGCGACCTCGCCGAGGGCCGACTCCGGCCGGTTCGTGACGGCCACGAGCCGGCCGGCGCCGCGATAGCGCTCGACGGCGCGCAGCACCTCGACGCTGCCCCCGGTGGCCGAGACGGCGACGACCGCGAGATCCGGCGCGGCGGGCGGCAGCAGCTCGGCGCTCGCGAGCTCGACGACGACGTTCGCCCCCACCGCGCGGTAGCGCCGGGCGACCACGTCGGCGGCGTAGCGGCTCGAACCCATGCCGAGCACCAGCACGCGCGACGCGCCGAGCGTCGGCAACCGGTCGAGGCCGGGAAGGCCGGCGTCGAGGGCGTCGGCCAGGGCGTCGAGCGTCTCGGGGATCAGCTCGAGGTCGGCTCGAAAGGCGGCGGTGTCCACGGTTCCTCCGGGTGTTCGTTCGTCGATGGGTGTCGGTGCGTGATCGCGGCATCCGGCGCGTAGATCCAGGCGGGCAGAAAGCGGTCGGCGTAGCGCAGTTCGGCGACGAGCTGCTCGGCCTCGAAGCCCGGCAGCAGTGCCTCGTCGAGCAGCTCGGGGTTCGGCACGTGCTCGCGGTACGCGTCGAGGAACGCGCGCCGCGCCCGGTCGGCCCACGCGAAGGCGCGGGCGTCGCCGCGCTGCAGCCGCTTCTGCACGACGGCGGCGACGAGGTCGAACGACACGAGCATGTGGGCGATGTCGCGTGCCGCGACATCCGGTGCCTCGCGTTCGTCGGCGGCCAGCTGCGGATCGCCGTCGAAGTCGATGACCGTGTAGCGAGCGCCGCC
Organism: Agromyces sp. NPDC055520; assembly: GCF_053619715.1. Classification (NCBI taxonomy): domain Bacteria; kingdom Bacillati; phylum Actinomycetota; class Actinomycetes; order Micrococcales; family Microbacteriaceae; genus Agromyces; species Agromyces sp. NPDC055520. The sequence continues at coordinate 66,260 of NZ_JBSHJY010000006.1, forward strand.
GTCGGGGCCGGGGGAGCGCAGCACCTGACCGACGTGCAGGTCGCCGTGGATCGGGAACTCGAGGCCGGGGGCGGCCGTGCCGAGCGAGCGGATGTCGCGGGCCAACGATTCGTGGCGATTGCGGAGCCGCACCCCGGCGTCGCCCTGCGCGAGGCGCAACGCCGATCGCAGGGCGGTCGAGGCGCGGTCGGCCCTGGCCGCCGGGGTCTCTGCATCGGCGCGACCGGCGCCCGCGCCGAGCACGCCGTGGATGCGGGCGATGCGCTCGCCGAGCAGTGCCGGCCACTCGGGTTCGGGCCCGCCGTCGAGCGCGGCGACGACGTCGTCGACGGCCCAGGTCCAGCCGTCGACCGCACCCGGCAGGTACTCGGTCACGATCGCGAGGGTCGAGGTGCCGAGCGAGGGGTGGCGCCACTCGACGCGCCCCACGAAGCGGTCGACGTCGTCGGAGCCGGCCGCCGCGAGCCGCTCGAGCAGTGCGGCCGCCCGGTCGGCGGCGCGCCATCGGCCGACGAGCTTGACGATGAGCCGGTCGCCGAGGATCACCGAGGTGTTCGTCTGGTCGACGGTGATCGCCCGCTCCGGGGCATCCGTCGCCACCGTCTCGTCGACGAGCCGCGCGAGCGACCGCGCGATGCCGTCGCCGGCGGCCGGCCGATCGCCGTCGACGAGCACCCGGCCGTCGGGGTCGACGGCGAGCACATGGTCGCCGACGACGATGCGCTCGCCCTGCAAGATCGAGTTCATTGAATTCGGATTGTAACTATTCGGCAACCGTCACTCCAGTCCTTTCCATGAACCATTGCGGTTTCTTGATGTCTGGTGCAACAATCGCTCAACCTTTCCCGACTGCCATGGAGGTACCACATGACCACGACGCGACGAATCGTGGCGGCTGCGGCCGGCACGATCGCCCTCGCCTTCGCCGTCTCATCCTGCTCCTCCGGCGGTGGTGGCGCAGCAGAGACGCTCGATCCGAACGCCGACCTCAGCGAGCAGACGCTCACCGTCTCGATCTGGGCCGACTACTCGCCCGAAGACCTCGCCGAGAAGTTCGAGGCCGAGACCGGCGTGAAGACCACGATCGTCAACCACACGACCAACGAAGACATCGTGGCCAAGCTCACCGCGAGCGCCGACTCGGGCATCGACGTCGCCTTCGTCTCGGGGCAGTACGCCCAGGCGCTCGGCGAGCAGGGTCTGCTGGCCGAGCTCGACAAGTCGCTCATCCCGAATGAGGAGAACCTCTACCCCGAGGCGCTCGAGCTCGCCTACGACCCGGGCAACGTCTACTCCGAGCCATACGCGTGGGGCACGACGGGCCTCTGCTACCGCCCCGACCTCACGGGCTACGACCCCACCTCGTGGAACGACCTGCTCAACCCGAAGCCCGAACTCGTCGGCAAGACCACCATGCTCTCGACCGACCGCTGGCTCGCCGAGCCCGCGCTGAAGGCCGCCGGCGAGTCGATCAACACGACCGACGACGACGCACTCGCCGCCGCGAAAGAGCAGCTGCTGAAGACCAAGTCGACGCTGCTCGCCTACGACGACACGACCTTCTACTCGAAGCTCGTCTCGGGCGAGGCCGCGATGGTGCAGGCATGGGACGGCTGGTGCAACTACGGCATCGCCGAAGACCCGTCGATCAAGTTCGTCGTGCCCGAAGAGGGCTCAGACCTCTGGACCGACACCATGACGGTGCTCGAGTCGTCGAAGAATAAAGAGGCGGCGATGGCCTTCATCAATTACATCCTCGACCCCGAGGTGCAGACCTGGGTGGCCGAGAACATCCTCTACAAGGTGCCGAACAAGGCTGCGATGGATGCGCTCGACCCCGCGCTCATCGAGGCGTACCCGACCCTCGGCATCACGGTCGACGAGCTCATGGAGCAGGAGGGCATCATCGACCTCGGCGAAGACACCCTGAAGTACGTCGACCTGAACGCCGAAGTGCTCGCCACGAACTAGCACCGTGACCTCGACGCACCACAGGCCCGCCCCCGCCGCACGCAAGGTGCGGCGGGGGCTGGCGCCCGTTCCCTTCCTCGCGCCGGGCCTGATCTACCTGATCCTGTTCATGGCGCTGCCGGTGGGCCTGCTCGCCTTCTACACCTTCTTCAAGCGCGGCCGCTTCGGCGGCATCGTGTTCGAGTTCACGCTCGACAACTGGGTGAAGCTGCTCGAGCCGCTCTACGTCGGCGTCATCCTGCAGTCGATCGTGCTCGCCGGCGTCGTGACCCTGCTCGCCCTCGCCATCGGCTACCCGATGGCGTACGCGATCGCGGGGCTCTCGCCGAAGTGGCGCACCGTCGCGCTCGTGGCCGTGGTGCTGCCGTTCTGGACGAACTTCCTGATCCGCACCTACGCGTGGATCCTGTTGCTGAACAACGCCGGCTGGGTGAACCAGTGGCTGCAGGGCCTCGGCATCACGGATGCCCCGATCAGCATGCTGTACACGCCGCAGGCGATCGTCGTGGGGCTGCTGTACATGTACCTGCCGCTCATGGTGCTGCCGCTCTACGCCTCGCTGCAGCAGCTCGACCCCTCGCTCCGCGAGGCGGCCACGAACCTCGGCGCCACGCCCTGGCGGGCGTTCCGCACTATCACCCTGCCGCTCTCGATCCCGGGCGCGCTGACGGGCTGCATCTTCGTGTTCGTGCCCGCGATGTCGAACTTCGTGATCCCCGAGCTCATCGGCGGCGGCAAGACGATCATGGTCGGCAACCTCGTGCGCGACCAGTTCTTCGAGGCCCGCGACTGGCCCTTCGGCGCGACGCTCGCCCTGCTGCTCACGATCCTGCTCGTCATCGTCATCGTCGTGCAGACCGCGGTCTCGCGCCGCCTGACGGAAGGACCGCGCCGTGGTTGACCGTAGTGCGGTCGACACCGCCGCGAACCCCTCGACGACCGCGATGCGGGAGATCGAGCCCGACGCCCGCCCGCGCGCGATCCGCAAGCCGCGAGGCATCCTCGTGCCCCTCTGGCTCGGCTACGTGTTCCTGTACGTGCCGATCCTCATCGTCGTGATCATGAGCTTCAACGCCTCCGAGAACCTCTTCGTCTGGAAGGGATTCTCGCTGCGCTGGTACCCCGAGCTCTTCGCCGACGAGAAGATCATGCAGGGCCTCGGCAACACGCTCATCGTCGCGACGGGCGCCACCGCGATCGCGACCGTGCTCGGCACACTGCTCGCCTACGGCATCCAGCACTACACGCGCGGCGGGCTCATCAGGGCGTTCGCGATCGCCCCGGCGATCCTGCCCGACCTGCTGCTCGGCATCGGCCTGCTCACGCTGTTCTCGCTCGCGAGCGTGACGCTCGGGCTGCACTCGGTGATCCTCGCGCACGGCGTCTTCGCGACGGCGTTCGTGACGGCGATCGTGCTCGCCCGCATGGCGAACCTCGACCCGAGCCTCGAAGAGGCCTCGCGCGACCTCGGGGCCGGGGCGGTGCGCACCTTCATGCGGGTGACGCTGCCGCAGCTCGCACCGGGCATCGTCGCCGGCGCGCTGCTCGCCTTCACCCTCTCGATCGACGAGTTCGTGATCGCGTTCTTCACGACGGCGCCGACGCAGCCCACCCTGCCGATCGTCATCTACTCGATGGTGCGGTTCGGCGTGACCCCCGAGGTCAACGCCCTCGCCACCCTCCTCCTCTTCATGAGCGTCGTGACGGTGATCGCGGCGCAACGACTGACCCGACTGACAGGATCCACACGATGAGCTCCGCCCCCCTGCTCCGCGTCGACGGCGTTCGCGCCGTGTACGGCGACACCGTCGCGCTGCACGGCGTCTCGCTCGACATCGCCCACAACGAGTTCTTCGCCCTGCTCGGCCCGTCGGGATGCGGCAAGACCACGCTGCTGCGCGCGATCGCCGGCTTCGAGACGCCCGCAGAGGGCCGCATCGAGGTCGACGGCGAAGACCTGCTGCGCCTGCCCCCGCACAAGCGGCCGGTCAACATGATGTTCCAGAGCTACGCCCTCTTCCCGCACATGAGCGTCGCGAAGAACGTCGCCTACGGCCTCGAGGCCGACGGCCTCGGCGCGGCCGAGGTGCGCTCGCGGGTCGCCGAGGTGATGGACGTCGTCGGCCTCGGCCCGCTCGCCAAGCGTCGCCCCACCCAGCTCTCGGGCGGCCAGCGCCAGCGCGTCGCGCTCGCCCGCGCCATCGTGAAGCGGCCGAAGCTGCTGCTGCTCGACGAGCCGCTCTCGGCGCTCGACCGCCAGGTTCGCGCCTCGATGCAGCTCGAGCTCAAGCGCCTGCAGCACGAGGTCGGCCTCACCTTCGTCGTCGTGACGCACGACCAGGAAGAAGCGATGTCGATGGCCGATCGCATCGCGGTGCTGCGCGACGGGCGCCTCGAGCAGCTCGCCTCGCCGCAAGAGCTCTATGCACACCCCGCCTCGCGCTTCGTGGCGTCGTTCATCGGCACGGCGAACCTGCTCGACGGCACGGCGACTGCCGGGGGCGTCGAGGTGCCGGGCTTCGGCGACGTCGCCGCTTCGCACTCGCTCTCGGCCGGGGTGCCGGCGTCGGCGGTCGTGCGACCCGAAGACGTCGAACTGACGACGGATGCGGCGACCGGCCTGTCGGGCACGGTGGTCGACACCTACTTCCTCGGCGGCTCGACGACGATCTCGGTCGAGGTGCCCGGCCACGCCGACCCGCTGCTCGCGACCGTGCACGGGGCGACCCGGCTCGAGCGCGGCGAGCGTGTCGGCGTGCGGTTCGGGCGGGCCACCGCGGTCGCGCGGGATTCGAGTGCCGGCGCCGGCGATGGCGGTGCAGCCGCCGCTGCGGGCGAGGCCTCAGCCGCCGCAGGCTCGAGCGCAGGCTCGGATGCTGCCGCAGGCGCGGGCCCCGCGACATCCGGCACCGCAGCGTCGACCGCCTCGGAGCCCGGGGCCGCGTCGCCTCAGGATGTGAGTGCGTGACCCGTCGCGAGCCGTGCGTACGCGAGCAGCAGCTCGCGCGCCGCGGCGTGGTCGAGCGACGGGTGCTTCGCGATGATGCGGTAGCCGTAGGCGTCTTCGAGGGCGACCAGGTTGCGAGCGATCACGAGCGAGGGCTGAGCGAGGACGAAGTCGCCGCGGGCGGCGCCCTGCTCGAGCACGACCTGGTACATGCCGACCTGGCGGTCGTAGAGGGTCGTGAGCAGCGCCGCCATGACCGGGTTGCGGCCGGCCGAGCCGCCGAGCTCGCAGAGCAGTCGCACCTCGGTGTCGCCGGATCCGCTCGGCAGACCCCAGTCGAGCAGGGCCGTGAGGCGCAGCACGGGGTCGTCGTCGAGGGCCTCGAGCATGCGCACGCGCTCTTCGTAGAACCGCTCCATGCCGGCACGGTTGGCCTCGAACATGAGCTCGTCGATGTCGGGGTAGTAGTAGAGCACGGCGCCCGAGGTGAGGCCGGCCTCTTCGGCGACGCGGTTGAGTCGCGCGCCGTCGGGTCCGTGCGTTGCGATGGCGCGCTGCGCCGCGGCCACCAGTTGGCTCCGCCGTTCCTCCTGGCGCTTCGGCCTGGCCATCGTCGTCCCTTCAGATCAGACACATTGTCTGCATCGTTGGTCAATATTAGGCCGAATCGACTTGAAAACACACGGGTTTCACGGCAAGAATTCTCTCTATCCACCTGCAAGGAATTGTCGAATGGAGTCACCGTTGACTGAAGAGCGCCGCACGTTCCTGTTCATGCCCGAGAGCGCCTACGGGCCCACGAACAACTGCATCGGCATCGGCAACGAGCTGCTGAAGCGCGGTCACCGAGTGGTCTTCGCCGCCGAGCGCTCGTGGGAGGGCAAGCTCACCGCCCTCGGCTTCGAGGAGGACCTCGTCGACCTCGCCCCGGCCCCCGAGGTGGAGGTCGAGCAAGACGCCGGGCAGTTCTGGAAGGACTACATCCAAGAGATCTCGCCCGAGTTCCAGAAGACCACAGCCGAGCAGCTCGAGACCGTCGTGCTGCCGATCTGGGAGGCGCTCGTCGACGGGGCGAAGTACTGCGAGCCGCAGCTGAAGGCGATCATCGAGCGCGTGCAGCCCGACGTCATCATCGAAGACAACGTGCTGACCTTCCCGGCTCTCGAGACCGCGGGCCGCCCGTTCGTGCGCATCGTCTCGTGCAACCCGCTCGAGGTGCCCGGCGACGACGTCGCGCCGGCCTTCTCGGGACTCGCCGACGACGATCGGGCCGGCTGGGCGGCGTTCCGCGCCGAGTACGACCGCACGCACCGCACGCTCTGGCGGGCCTACGATGCGTGGGTGCAAGAGCAGGGCGGCGCGCCGCTGCCCGATCTCGAGTTCATCCACCACGGCGACGCCAACGTCTACGTGTACCCCGAGGCCCTCGACTACGACGCCGAGCGGCCCCTGCCCGAGGGCTGGCACCGGGTCGACTCCTCGGTGCGCGAGACCGAGACCGAGGTGCCCGAGCTGCCCGCCGCCTTCACCGACGGCTCGCGCCCGCTCGTCTACTTCAGCCTCGGCTCGCTCGGCTCGGCCGACGTCGAGCTCATGCGTCGGGTCATCGCCGCGCTCGCCGACGCGCCCGTGAACGTCATCGTCTCGAAGGGGCCGCTGCACGACGAGTTCGAGCTCGCCGACAACATGTGGGGGGCCGAGTTCCTGCCGCAGACGAAGCTCTTGCCCCTCGCCGACCTCGTGATCACCCACGGCGGCAACAACACGACCACCGAGGCCCTGCACTTCGGCAAGCCCATGATCGTGCTGCCGCTCTTCTGGGACCAGTACGACAACGCCCAGCGCGTGCACGAGAAGGGCTTCGGCCTGCGCCTCGACCCCTACCGCTTCACGCCCGACGAGCTGCGGGGTGCCGTGCAGACGCTGCTCGCCGACACTGCGCTGCGCGAGCGCATCGCTGCCGTCGGCGCCGACATCCGCTCACGCAACGGCCTCGCGAGCGCCGCCGACGTGATCGAGCGCGTCGCGGTCTCGGAGCGCGTGTGAGCAAGGTGCTACAGGCGCAGGATGCCGCGGCGCTCGCCCTGGAGGGCGCCGCGCCCACCCCGTACTGGATGGACCGGGCCGACGCCCCCGGCCTCGGTGCGCCGCTCATCGACCGGGTCGAAGCCGACCTCGTCGTCGTCGGCGCGGGCTTCACGGGGCTGTGGACGGCGTGGCGGGCGCTCGAGCGCGAGCCCGAGGCATCCGTCGTCGTGCTCGAAGCCGACCGCGTCGCGCACGGCGCGACCGGTCGCAACGGCGGCTTCGTCGCGAGCTCGCTGACGCACGGCCTCACGCACGGCACCGCGATCTGGCCCGACCAGGTCGGCGCGCTCGCCGAGGAGGGCGACAAGAACCTCGCCGAGCTCGTCGCCACGATCGAGGCCGCGGGCATCGACTGCGACCTGCGCCGTTCGGGCAAGACCACGATCGCGATCGAGGAGTGGCAGCTCGGCGGCCTGCGTGAGGCGCAGGAACTCGGCGCGCAGCACGGCGTCGAGCTCGAACTGCAGTCGCGCGATGAGCTGCAGGCCGACGTGCACTCGCCCACCTACCTCGGCGGGCTGCGCGATCGCACGGGCACCGTGCTCGTCGACCCGGCGCGGCTCGCGTGGGGGATGACCGCGGAGCTCCGGCGCCGCGGCGTGCGCATCTTCGAGGCTTCCGCAGCCACCGGCATCGAGACGAACGGCGCCGGCGTGCGCGTGCGCACCGCGCTCGGACACGTCGACGCCCGTCACGCGGTCATCGCGACGGCCGCGTACCCGTCGCCGCTGAAGCGCCTCGGCAACTACATCATGCCGCTCTACGACCACGTGCTCATGACCGAGCCGCTGACCGACACGCAGCGCGCCTCGATCGGCTGGGCCGAGGGGCAGGGCCTCACCGACGCCGGCAACCAGTTCCACTACTACCGGCCGACCGCCGACGGGCGCATCCTCTTCGGCGGATGGGACGCCGTGTACTACCGCGGCGGCAAGGTCGACGCGCGGCTCGAACAGCGCGACAGCTCGCACCAACTGCTCGCCCGGCATTTCTTCGAGACCTTCCCGCAGCTCGGCGGGCTCTCGTTCACGCACCGCTGGGCCGGCCCGATCGACTCGACCACCCGGTTCACCGCGGCCTACGGCACCGCGCGCGGCGGCCGGGTCGCGTACGCGGTCGGCCACACCGGCCTCGGCGTGGGCGCGTCGCGGTTCTCGGCGGATGTCGCGCTGGACCTGCTCGCTCGAGAGGCGACGTCTCGGCTGCGCTACGACATCGTGCGGCGTCGGCCGTTCCCGATTCCGCCCGAGCCGTTCCGCAATCCCATCATCCAGTTCACCCGGCACTCGATCCTCGCCGCCGACGCGCACGAGGGGCGGCGCAACCTCTGGCTCCGCACCCTCGACCGCTTCGGCCTCGGCTTCAACTCCTAAGGAATGACCATGACCACCGGCACCTTCATCGGCGACTACCGCGCCGGCAGCGGCGGCGACACCGTCATCACGAACCCCGCGACCGAGCAGGAGGTCGCGTCGTTCACCGCCTCGGGCGTCGCCGAGGTCGACGATGCCGCAGCGGCGGCGCGCGCCGCGCAGCCCGAGTGGGCCGCGAAGACGCCGGGGGAGCGCTCGCTCGCCCTGCTGCGCCTCGCCGACGCGCTCGAGGCCGACGCCGAGAACCTCGCCCGACTCGAGGTCGAGGACTCGGGCAAGCCGTGGACGACGGCCTTCGACGGCGAACTGCCGTTCGGCATCGACAACCTGCGCTTCTTCGCGGGTGCCGCGCGTTCGCTCGACGGCACGGGCGCCGGCACGCTCTCGAACGGGTACACCTCGATCATGACGCGCCGCCCGGTGGGCGTCGTCGCAGGCATCACGCCCTGGAACTTCCCGCTCATCATGGCGATCTGGAAGGCCGGCCCCGCGCTCGCCGCGGGCAACGCCGTGATCGTCAAGCCCGCACCGGCCACCCCGCGCACGACGCTGCGCTTCGCCGAGCTCGCGCTGCAGGCGGGGCTGCCCGCCGGTCTCTTCAACGTCGTCACGGGCGACGCCGAGGTCGGGCAGGCGCTCGTCACGCACCGCGAGGTCGACATGGTGAGCGTGACCGGCTCGACCCAGACCGGCAAGGCCGTCATGCGAGGTGCGGTCGAGGGTGTCAAGCGCGTGCACCTCGAGCTCGGCGGCAAGGCGCCCGTCATCGTGTTCAAGGATGCCGACCTCGGGGCGATGGCGCACGCCGTCGCCCTCGGTGCGACCTACAACACGGGTCAGGACTGCACCGCGGCGACCCGCGTCTACCTCGAGCGCTCGGTCTACGACGACGGCGTCGCCGCGCTTCGCGCCGCCATCTCGGCGATCGTCGCGGGCGACCCGATGGACCCCGACACCCACATCGGCCCGCTCATCTCCGCCCTGCACCGTTCGCGCGTCGAGGGCTTCGTCTCGCGCGCCGTCGCCGAGGGCGCCGAGGCGCTCGTCGGCGGGCACGCGATCGACCGCGTCGGCTCGTACTTCGCGCCCACCCTGCTCGTCGGCGCCGCCCAGTCGTCGGAGATCGTGCAGGGCGAGGTGTTCGGCCCCGTGCTCGTCGTACTCCCGTTCGACGGCGAGGCCGAGGGCATCGCGCTCGCGAACGACAGCGCCTACGGGCTCGCGTCGTCGGTGTGGACCTCGGACGTCTCACGTGCCCTGCGCGTCAGCCAGTCGCTCGACGTCGGCGTGACGTGGGTCAACGACCACCTGCCGATCGCGTCGGAGGCGCCGCACGGCGGCGTCAAGGGCTCGGGCTTCGGCAAGGACATGTCGATCGAGCCGATGCTCGACTACTCGGTCACGCGCCACCTCATGATCCGGCACGCGCCGCCGCCCGAGACGACGGGCTTCCGGCCGGCCTAGATCTCCGCTGGTCGAGTAGCGAAGCGTATCGAGACCACCGCACGGGGTCTCGATACGCTCCTTCGTCGCTACTCGACCAGCGGCGTGCTGCGCTACTCGATCGGCGCAGTGGCCGACGGGCGAGCCGCGGCCACCGCGGGGAGTGGCAGCTCATCCTGGTTCGCGGCGAACATGCGCTTCACGAGGGGGCGGGCGGGCCTCGAGAGCATGAGGCCCGTCATGGCGCGCGACATCAACGCCTCGAAGCGGTTGGCCGGCACCATGCGCCGGATGCCGCCGCCCATGAGTTTCTTGCCGGCCTCGGCGAACGGCACGATGTCGCTCGCGTACCGCTCGGCGGCGGCCGCCGGGTCGCCCGGTGTCTCGGCGATGCGGGCGGCGAGCAGGTAGGCGCCGATGATCGCGGTCGCGGTGCCCATGCCCGACATCGGCGAGCCGCATGCTGCGGCGTCGCCGATGAGCACGACCCGGCCGTTCGCAGGCTCGGCAACGTCGATGCGTGCCAGCTCGTCGAAATAGAAGTCGGATGCCGCGGGCATGGCGTCGAGCACCGTGGGAGCGTGCCATCCGGCGCCCTCGAGCGACCGACGGACGAGCGCCTCCTGCGCGGCCCGTTCGCCGCGCAGGGCGGGGTCGCGGTCGACGCGGAGCGTGATGATCGCCTTGGATGTCGACGGGTCGAAGTCGGGGCGGATGCCGAAGGTCGCCCCCGGCACGAACCGCATCGAGAACCAGCCCGGCTCGACGTCGTCGGGAGTCGGCAGCGTGAAGAACGCCATGTAGCCGCCGAGATACGTCGAGTACTCGCTCTCGGGCCCGAAGGCGAGGCGGCGGGTCGCCGAGTGCACGCCGTCGGCGCCCGCGACGAGGTCGAACCGCTCGGCGGGCGCGTGCTCGAAGACGACGTCGACGCCGTCGGAATCCTGTGTGATCGCCGTGATGCGGTCGCCATAGCGGAGGTCGAGCAGGCCTGGTGCGGCCGCGTTCGCAGCCGCGAGCCGGTCGCGCAGCACCTCGTCGAGGTCGCCGCGGGCGATCTCGATCTCGGCGACCGCACCCTTGCCGTCGAAGTCCTCCATCGACATACGGCCGAACACGCGGCCCGCGCCGTCGACGTAGGAGAGGCCGAGTTCGTGCAGCAGCCGCGCCCGGATGCCGGGCATGAGACCCATGCGTTCGGCGACCTCGCGGCTCGCCCCGCGGAGGTCGACGGCCTGGCCGCCCGGGCGGGGAGCGTCGGCCCGCTCGACGACGGTGGTGCGGATGCCGCTGCGCACGAGCTGCAGGGCGAGCGCGTGCCCGGCGATGCCGCCGCCGGAGATCAGGATGTGCGGGGTGGTGTCGGTGGTCATCGCCGTGCCCTTCTCGATTCAGACGTTCGTCTCATACGTATGTCTAACAAGAATTGAGACGCATGTCTAGTACGAATGTCTGAATCGCTCGCGTACAATCCATGCATGGGCAATCGTGAGGACCTGCTGGCGGGCGCGCGCCGGGTGATCGTCGAGCGCGGGGTCGCGAAGGCGACCGCCCGCGACATCGCGACCGAGGCGGGCGTGAGCCTCGCCGCGATCGGCTACCACTTCGGCTCGAAGGAGCAGCTCATCACCGAGGCGCTCATGGCCTCCCTCGGCGACGGCATCGGCGACGGCATGGAGGCGGTCGTCGGTGAGACGGCCGGGCTGCCGCTGCTCGACGGCTTCGCCGAGCTCTGGAACCGCATGCCCGAGGTGTTCGCGGCGAACCGAGAGACACTGCTCGCGAGCCTCGACAACACCGTGCGCGCACTGCGCGACCCCGAGGCCAGCCGGCACCTCGCAACGGCGGCGGGGGAGGGCTACCTGGGCATCGCCGAGCAGCTTCGCACGGCGCGCCCCGAACTCTCGGAGGAGCAGGTCGACGCCGTCGCGAAGCTCGACTTCGCGCTCGTGCAGAGTCTCGGCATCCTGTGGCTGCTCGCGCCCGACAGTCTGCCGAGCGGCGACGAGCTCGCCCGAGCGGTGGCCGTCATCGCGGGCGCAGAGTCGCCCGCCGGCGAGCGCACAACTCGGTGATCGCTACTCGACCACCGGGGTGCGTCGCTACTCGACCGGCGCCGCCCCGGCGTGCAGCTCGCACGTCGCGGCGCCGCACGACGCGCACAGTACGAACTCGGCGTCGCACGAGGCATCCGTGCAATTGGCGGTTCTGTTGGTGGCGCTGCCGCAGCGTGCGCAGGTGCCGATGACGGCGGCGTGGTCGCTGAAGTCGATCGAGCCGCGCTGGTCGAAGACGTAGAGCGAGCCCTGCCAGAGGCCGTCGTCGCCGAATCGCTCGCCGTAGCGCACGATGCCGCCCTCGAGCTGGTAGACCTCGCCGAAGCCGCGGCTCGTCATGAGGCTCGAGAGCACCTCGCAGCGGATGCCGCCCGTGCAATAGGTGACGACGGGGCGGCCCTTCAGCTCGTCGTACTCGCCCGAGTCGAGGAGCTCCACGAAGTCGCGGGTGGTCTCGACGTCGGGCACGACGGCGCCGGCGAACCGGCCGATAGCCGCCTCGAGGGCGTTGCGTCCGTCGAAGAAGACGACGTCGTCGCCGCGCGCGGCCACGAGTTCGTGCAGCGCCTCTGGGGAGAGCCGGGTGCCGCCGCCCTGCACGCCGGCGTCGTCGACGCTCAGCTCGCCCGGCGCCCCGAACGAGACGATTTCGCCCCGAACCTTGACGCTGAGCTTCGGGAAGTCGGCGCTCGCGCCGTGCTCGTCGAGGCCGGTGCCCGCGCTCCACTTGAAGTCGATGTGTTTGAAGGCGGGGTACTCGCGGGTCTTGCGCACGTAGCGCTTCAACGCCTTCAGCTCGCCGCCGAGCGTGCCGTTCAGGCCGTGCTCCGAGATCAGGATGCGCCCGCGCAGCCCGAGCGATTCGGCGAGGTCGCGCTGCCAGAGCCGAACGGCGTCGGGGTCGGCGAGCGGGGTGAAGACGTAGTAGAGCAGGATCTTGGCGATGGCCACCCCGAGATCTTACGGGCGCTCGCTCGGCGCTCGCTGCGAGGTCGCCGCCCCCGCGCCCCCGCGCCCCCGCGCCCACTCTCCACAGGCGCGAACGGGCACTCGTGGTCGCCTCTGTGCGGCGCGGGCGGCATCGGCTGCCCGTTCGCGACAGAGAAAGCGCGAGCGCTGGGTCAGTGGTTGCTGCCGGTCAGGGCGAGCACGCCGCCGAGCCCGATCATCATCACTCCACCGGTGGCCGCGAGGTGCTCGGCGCGCTTCGGCGACTTCACGAACCAGTCGCGGGCGCCGCCCGCGGCGAGCGCCCATGCACTGTCGCTGATGACGGCGAGCACGAAGAAGACGAGTCCGAGCTCGAGCATCTGGAGCGCCACCGACCCCGACGACAGTGACACGAATTGGGGCAGCACCGCCACGAAGAACGCGATGGTCTTCGGGTTCGTGGCGCCGACGACGAACCCTTCGCCGAGCTGCCGCCAGTGCGATCGACGTGCCACCGCGCCGGTCAGGGCAGCCGAGGCATCCTTGCGGTGACGGATCGCCTGGATTCCGAGGTAGACGAGGTAGAGCGCGCCGGCGAACTTCAGGATCGTGAACAGCACGACCGACTGTGCGATCACCGCGCCGACGCCGAGCGCGACGAGGGCGACGAGCGGCAGCAGGCCGAGGGCGTTGCCGAGCACGCTGAGCAGCCCGCCCACTCGGCCGAGCGCGAGCGCGCGGCCGACGGAGAAGAGCACGCTCGGGCCCGGGATGACGATCAGGATGATCGCGGCGGCGGTGAACGCCAGCAGGTTCTCGATGGGGACCACGAAAGGATGCTACGCGCTACGGTGGCACACGTGAGCGACCACATCTCCGCGAGCGTCGCCGACGGTGTCGGCCACGTCACGCTCGACCGTCCGCAGGCTCTGAACGCCCTGAGCTACGAGATGATCCGCGAGCTCGCGGTGATCTTCGAGGCGTGGCGCGACGACACCGAGGTCGGTGTCGTCGTGCTCGACGGCGCGGGGGAGCGCGGCTTCTGCGCGGGCGGCGACATCCGCGAGCTCTACGGCTACGCCGCGAACGACGATCACGCGGAGGCCCGGGCGTTCTTCCGCGCGGAGTACCGGCTCGACGCGACGATCGCGCGCTACCCGAAACCCGTCGTCGCCATCATGGACGGCATCACGATGGGCGGCGGCATCGGCCTCGCCGGTCACGCCGCGATCCGCGTGGTCACCGAGCGCTCGCGGGTCGCGATGCCAGAGACCCGCATCGGTTTCACTCCGGATGTCGGTGGCTCCTGGCTGCTCGCCAGGGCGCCCGGCGAACTCGGGGTGCACCTCGCCCTCAACTCCCGCACGATGGACGCGGCCGACGCGATGCACGCGGGCTTCGCCGATGCCTTCGTGCCGTCGGAGCGGCTCGGGCACCTCGTGCAGGCGCTCGCCGAGCGGGCCGACCCCGGCACTCCCGCCGAGATCGTCATGCTCTTCGACGAGACGCCCGGCCCCTCGACGCTCGCGCTCGCCCGCGACTGGGTCGACGCCTGCTACTCGGCGCCGACCGTCGGCGAGATCATCACGCGGCTGCGGGCCTTCCCCCACCGCGGGTCGGGTGGCGAGCACACCTCCCGGTGGTCGGGTGGCGAGCACACCTCCCGGTGGTCGAGTAGCGAGCGCAGCGAGCGTATCGAGACCGCATCCGCCTACGCCGCTGCCGCCGCCGACGAGCTCGAGACGCTCTCGCCGACCGCGCTCACCGTCACCCTCGAATCCGTGCGCCGCGCCCGCACCCTGCCGAGCCTCGAGGCCGCCCTCGAGCAGGAGTTCCGTCTCGTGTCGTGGTTCATCGAGCAGCACGACCTGCGCGAGGGCATCCGTGCCCAGGTCATCGACAAAGACCGCAACCCGCGCTGGAACCCGTCGACGCTCGCCGAGGTCGATCCCACGCTCGCGGCGCGTGTGCTCGACGAGGCCCGCTTCGAGCCCGTCTGGCCCGCCGACCGGCGGTAACCGGTAGCGTGGGGTGGGTGAAGACCCACCACTTGCGTACCCATCGGAGCGACGAGAACCTGGCCCGCGAGGGGCAGCTGGCCTGGCAGTTGGCCGCCGTCGCGATCGACCCGGTCGAACTCGACGACGACGTCGTCGACATGGTCGTCAACCGTGTCATCGACAACGCCGCCGTCGCGGCCGCATCCATCGCCCGCGGTCCGGTCGTCTCGGCGCGCAGCCAGGCGCTCGCGCACCCCGTCTCGATCGGCGGCGACGGAGCGACCGTCTTCGGTGCGGATGCCGCACGCCGCACGAGCCCCGAGTGGGCCGCGTGGGCCAACGGCGTGGCGGTGCGCGAACTCGACTTCCACGACACCTTCCTCGCAGCCGACTACTCGCACCCGGGCGACAACATCCCGCCGATCGTCGCCGTCGCGCAGCACCTCGCCGCGAATCGCGGCCTCACGGGTCGCGACGTCGTGCGCGGCATCGCGACGGGCTACGAGATCCAGATCGACCTCGTGAAGGCGATCTCGCTGCACCAGCACAAGATCGACCACGTGGCCCACCTCGGCCCGTCGGCCGCCGCCGGCATCGGCACCCTGCTCGGCCTCGATCAGGAGACGATCTTCCAGGCCATCGGCCAGGCACTGCACACGACGACCGCGACCCGGCAGTCGCGCAAGGGCGAGATCTCGACCTGGAAGGCGCACGCCCCCGCGTTCGCCGGCAAGATGGCCGTCGAGGCGGTCGACCGCGCGATGCGCGGTCAGACGAGTCCCGTGCCGATCTACGAGGGCGAAGACGGCGTCATCGCGTGGCTCCTCGACGGACCCGACGGCTCGTACGAGGTGCCGCTGCCCGACGACGGCGAGGCCAAGCGCGCGATTCTCGACTCGTACACGAAAGAGCACTCGGCCGAATACCAGGCGCAGGCCTGGATCGACCTGGCGCGCAAGCTGCACGAGGAGTACCCGCTCATCCTCGACGACCCGTCGCGCATCGAGTCGATCGTGCTGCACACGAGCCACCACACGCACTACGTGATCGGCTCGGGCGCGAACGACCCGCAGAAATACGATCCCGATGCCTCGCGCGAGACGCTCGACCACTCGATCCCCTACATCTTCACGGTCGCCCTGCAAGACGGCTCGTGGGATCACGCCGAGTCGTACGCGCCCGAGCGCGCCCACCGCCCCGACACCGTCGAGCTGTGGAAGAAGGTCACGACCGTCGAAGACGAGGAGTGGACGCGCCGCTACCACTCGAACGACATCGCCGAGAAGGCGTTCGGCGGCCGAGTCGTCATCACGCTCGCCGACGGCGGAGAGATCGTCGACGAGATCGCGGTGGCCGACGCGCACCCGCTCGGTGCCCGCCCGTTCGCCCGCGAGCAGTACGTGCAGAAGTTCCGCACGCTCGCCGAGTGGGCGCTGACGCCCGACGAGATCGAGCGTTTCCTCGACGTCGCGCAGCGTCTGCCCGAGCTCGGCCCCGACGAGCTCGGCGGCCTCACCTTCACCGTGGCGCCGGGCGCGCTCGTCGGCGTCGAGGTACCCGAGGGGCTGTTCTGATGCTGTACTCCCAGACGCCGCCCGCCGAGAAGCGCCGGCTGTTCCGCGAGCGGCTCGCGACCGGCGAGATCATGCGGTTCCCCGGCGCCTTCAATCCGCTGAGCGCTCGGCTCATCGAGCAGAAGGGTTTCGAGGGGGTGTACATCTCGGGCGCGGTGCTGAGTGCCGACCTCGGCCTGCCCGACATCGGCCTCACGACCCTCACCGAGGTCGCGGGTCGCGGCAAGCAGATCGCCCGCATGACCGAGCTGCCCGCGATCATCGACGCCGACACGGGCTTCGGCGAGCCGATGAACGTCGCCCGCACGGTGCAGGAGATGGAGGACGCGGGGCTCGCGGGCCTCCACATCGAAGACCAGATCAACCCGAAGCGCTGCGGCCACCTCGACGGCAAGCAGGTCGTCGACGAGCACACCGCCCTGCAGCGCATCCGCGCCGCGGTCGACGCCCGTCGTGACCCGAACTTCCTCGTCATGGCGCGCACCGACATCGCCGCGGTCGACGGGCTCGCCGCCGCAGTCGACCGTGCCAAGGCGCTCGTCGATGCCGGTGCCGACGCGATCTTCCCCGAGGCGATGCGCTCGCTCGCCGAGTTCGAGGCCGTGCGTGCGGCCGTCGACGTGCCGCTCCTCGCGAACATGACCGAGTTCGGCAAGAGCGAGCTGTTCACCGTGCAGCAGCTCGCCGATGTCGGCATGAACCTCGTCATCTGGCCGGTGTCGCTGCTGCGCATCGCGATGGGAGCCGCGGGTCGCGGCCTCGACGAGATCGAGTCCACGGGCTCGCTCGTCGGCAAGCTCGACGAGATGCAGCACCGCGCCGATCTCTACGAGCTCATCGACTACGAGGGCTACAACCGCTTCGATACCGGTATCTTCAACTTCCGCGTCGCCCGCTGACGCGGCATCCGCTCGCCCATGACGGCAGCTGCTGCGGGTGCGAACGCGACTCGACCCGCAACAGCTGTCGTCACCACCGCCGTCACCGTCGGCTCCGCTCGGGGAACCATTTGGAGAGCATGATCTCGCCGGTCCACCCGCGACGCCGGAGGTTCATTGCCACTCGTTCGATGAGGGAGCGGGGCAGATCGAGGTCCAACTGGGTGACCTCGGTCACGTGGTGACCGAGGGCCTCGAGTTCGGACTCGCGGGTGCGGTCGCGCCGCCACTGCGTCGTCGAGGAGCGGTGGTGGTCGCCTTGGTACTCGAGCACCTCGCCGTACTCCTCGAACAGCAGGTCGACACGAGCGACGAACCGACCCCTGCCGTCGAAGACCTGCGCGTTCACCCTCGGCCGCGGCAGACCGGCGAGCACGACGAGCGCCCGGAGTTCGGACTCCTTCGGGGACTCGGATGCCGCTTCGAGCAGGGCGAAGGCGATCATCAGGCGAGCACGAAGACGGTGATCTGGGTGGCGTTCGATGGCGATCGCCAGGGCGGAGGACCCGACGCGCTGCAGCGCAACGTCGCCCGCGGCGACGAGCTCGGGGACGGTGAGCGTCACAGCGAGATCGCACCATGTGCGCGCCACGGTGGTCACACGGATGCCGCCGCGAACTTCGATGTCGTCGTCGACGAGGCGGAGGCTGCGACATCGCAGGCCGGCTCGCCGAGGAGCGCGGCCGGGGGCGGGTACCCCGATGTCCAAGAGAGCGGATGTCTCGAAGCGCAGGCACCTCGGCACGGGCAGGTTGTGCAGCTCGGCGGCGGTGATGCCGCAGGCGAACGCGTGGGCGGGGAGGACGCCGAGCACCGACCAGCACCTCACGGCGAGGCCCGCACCGCAAGGCATCCGTGCCGACCGGGTCGGCCGCTCGAGGTCGTGCGCACGCAGTCGCCCGGCGGACACCCCGGCCGTCCGTGCCTCGTACACCGTGAACGCGGCCCCATCGAGCGCGGGTGGAAGCGTTTGACGTCGGGTCACCGGCTGATCTTCGCCGTCGCGGCACGCCCGACGCGCCACCAACCCCGCACCTGTGGAGAGGATCTCCTCATCCCCAGGTGTGGAGGAGGCGTGGTGACGTCAGTTGTTGTGGGTAGGAGGGGCGCCCGACCCGCCACAACTGTCGTGAACCCGGGCACCGGATGGGTGCGAGCGCAGGCCGGGGCTCTAGGCTGGGGGAGCGCGTCGACAGCTGAGCAACGAGCAAGGGAGCACGATGAGCGATCAGCAGGAGATCTACAAGGGTCTGGCCGGCGTGCCGGTCGACTACACCGCGATCTCGAAGGTGAATCCCGAGTCGAACTCACTGCTCTACCGCGGCTACCCGGTGCAGGAGCTCGCGGCCTCGGCGACCTTCGAAGAGGTCGCCTACCTGCTCTGGTACGGCGAGCTGCCGGATGACGCGCAACTGGCCGACTTCGAAGAACGCGAGCGCTCGCTCCGCGGCCTCGACCACGACGTCAAGCGCATCATCGACGAGTTGCCGCTCACCGCCCACCCGATGGACGTCGTGCGCACCGCCGTCTCGGTCATCGGCGCGAGCGACCCCGCGACTCCCGACGACAGCGTCGCGGCCAACCTCGACAAGGCCATGCGCCTGCTCGCGAAGCTGCCCTCGATCGTCTCCTACGACCAGCGGCGTCGGCACGAACTCGAGTTCGTCGAGCCGCGGGGCGACCTCGGCTTCTCGGCGAACTTCCTCTGGCAGACCTTCGGCGAGCTGCCCGAGCTGCCGGTGGTGAGCGCCTTCGACGTGTCGATGATCCTCTACGCCGAGCACTCGTTCAATGCCTCGACCTTCACGGCCCGCGTGATCACCAGCACCCTCTCCGATCTCTACTCGGCGGTCACCGGGGCGATCGGCGCGCTCAAGGGCCCGTTGCACGGCGGCGCGAACGAGGCCGTCATGCACGCCTTCGACGAGATCGGCACGGGCCCCGGCGGCGCCGAGCGGGCCGCGGCCTGGCTCGACACCGCGCTCGCCGAGAAGCGCAAGATCATGGGCTTCGGGCACCGCGTCTACAAGAACGGCGATTCCCGGGTTCCCACGATGCGCGACGCGATGGAGCGCATGGTCGAGTACTACGACCGGCCCGACCTGCTCGAGCTCTACGTCGGCCTCGAGCAGGCGATGGCCGAGCGCAAGGCCATCAAGCCCAACCTCGACTACCCGGCCGGCCCGACCTACCACCTCATGGGCTTCGACACCATGACGTTCACCCCGCTGTTCGTCGCGAGCCGCATCACCGGCTGGACGGCGCACATCATGGAGCAGGCGGCGTCGAACGCGCTCATCCGCCCGCTGTCGGTCTACAACGGCGTCGAAGAACGGCACGTGCCCGCGAAGGGCTGAACCGAGCGCCGTTCGCGGGCGCACCCGCGGCCTCGCACAACGAGAGCCGCGGCATCCGGTGTTCGACTGTGGTTCTCGCCAATGTTCGATGATCACGACGAATTCGGCCTACAGTCGTAGACCATGCACATGTTCTTCCGCACCCTGCTCCACGTGCTGTTCCTCTCGCGACGCAAGCCCGACCTCGGGCACTGGGATGTCGCGCGCACGAACTTCATCACCCTGCCGACCGACCTCGACATCAACCGGCACATGAACAACGGCGTCTACTTCTCGATCATGGATGTCGCGCGCTTCGACATGCTCGTGCGCAACGGCGTCTGGGCGATGATGCGCGGCAACGACTGGTACCCGGTCGTCGCGAGCGAGACGATCACCTTCCGCAAGTCCTTGCAGCTGTGGGACCGGTTCACGATCGAGTCGCGCCTCGTCGGCCACGACGACAAGGCGGTCTACATGGAGCAGCGCTTCGTGCGCCCGGGCGCGGGCGGTGAACCCGAGATCTACGCGCAGGGCTTCATCCGCGCCCGGTTCCTCAAGAAGTCGGGCGGCACGGTGCCGATGTCGGAGATCGTCGAGGCGCTCGGCGTCTCGGGCGCCGACGACATCCCCGACTGGATGGAACGATGGGGTGAGGATGTCGCGTTGCCGGCCACGCGCGCAGCGGCACCCTCGGTCTGGCACTGACCCTACGAACGGGCCTTCTTCGGGATGACCACCTCGCGGATGATGAGCAGGATGCCCGCCGAGATCGGGATCGCGACCAGGGCGCCGAGCAGGCCCATGAGCGTGCCGCCCGCGAGCGCCGAGATGAGCACGATCGTGCCGGGCACCTGCACGGCCTTGCCCATGACCTTCGGCGTGAGGATGTACGCCTCGATCTGCATGTAGATGAGCATCGCGATGAGCACGATGAGGCCGGCCACCGGTGACACGAACAACGCGATGACCGTCATGACCGCGGTCGTGATGACGGTACCGATGAGCGGGATCAGCGTGATGAAGAACGCCATCACACCGATGAACAGGGCGTACGGCACGCCGACCAGGATGAGCAGGATCGTGGAGAAGACCGCGTTGGCGAACGCGAGCACGACCATGCCGCTGAGGTACTTGCCGACCGAGAGCATGATGCGCTCGGCGTAGCCCTCGACCTCGGTGCGGTGGCTCGCCGCGACGAGCGTGTAGCAGGCGCGCTTGGTGGTGTCGAGGGTCGCGATGAAGTAGATCGACAGCACGACAACGAACACGCTCGTCGAGATGCCGTCGAGCAGCGCGGCACCGAACTGCAGTGCGCCGCCGCCGATCGCCGTCCACGTGTCGGGGTCGGCGAGCACACCGCCGACCCAGGCGACCGCGGTCTGGAACACGCCGTTCGTCGCCTCGTTGACCTGGTCGAACCAGCCCGAGTCCTGCAACTGCCTGATCTCGCCGGGCAGCGCCTTCGCGAACGACACCGCCTGCCCGATGACGGGCGGCACGACGACCCAGATGATGCCGACCACGACCGCGACGAACAGCACGATCACGATCACGATCGCCGTACCGCGGGGCAGCCCGCGGCGCTGGAACCAGCGGATCAGCGGGTCGAGGCCGAGCGCGACGAAGGCCGCGATGAAGACCGAGAGCAGCACGCTCTGCAGGTTCACGACCATGATCGCGAGCAGCAGGGCGAGCAGCACGCCGAGCGTGACGATGAAACCCCACCTGAATGGATGGTTCGCGAAGAGCCCGCTTCGCGTCTCGGGTTCTGCCGAGCGCCGCCGGAGCCTGTCTGCCGTGTTCACGGGCACAGTCTAGGGTTCGGGATGCCGCGGGCACGCGACATCCATCGCCCGTCGCCGTTACCGTCGTCGCGCCGGCCGGCCGCGTCGCCGGCGGCGAGTCAGCGCGCCGCGCGCGGAACCGCGAGCTCGCGGTAGTGCGGCGAGAACGCCGGGAAGTAGGTCTCCCAGGCGGGCTGCGGAGCACCGGCGCGGGCCGCCGCGAGCCGGTCGAGGTAGTAGTCCCAGCCGGGGCCCATGTCGGCGGCCTCCGACGGGTCGTGCAGTCGCTGGCCGAGCGTGAGCGTCGTCATGCCGCCGCCCTCGACGAGGTGGCAGAAGAGCCGGATGCCGGTCGGGCCCGAGCCCGAGTCGGCGGTGAAGCGGTGCGGCGCGTCGCACTCGAGGATCGAGACGTTCTGCCATTCGCCTTGACCCTCGGCCTCCATGCGGAACCGGACGCCGCCGGTCGCGGGGCTGCCCGTGTAGGTGCCGATCCAGGTGCGCATGGCGTTCGGGTTCGTGAGGCTGAACCAGACGTCCTCGATGGGGGCGTGGAAGAGGCGGTCGAATTGCAGGTACAGGCCGTCGTCTTTCAGCACGTAGTGCCCGGTCGGTTTCGCGGTCATCTCGGCCCCCGTTCGCTCGTCTCCTCAGGCTAATCCCGAAGGTGTGGAACTGCCAGCATGCCGCCGCGTCATGCGGCGCGTGACCAGTAGAGTGGGCGCATGAATTCCAAGGGGCATGCAGGCAAGAATTCCGCGGGGCACGAAGAGGCGCTGGACATCACCGAGGGCAAGAGCGGGCTCTGGGGTGCGCTCGCCGGCCTCATCGTGTTCGCGTTCATCGCGATTCCGCTGTCGGCCGCGTTCACGTTCGCGACGACCCCGCATTCGCAGCAGCTCTTCGCCGGTCGACTCTCGGAGGCGACTCAGGGCGGCTACCAGTTCTTCTGGTGGATGGTGACGATCTTCCTGCTCGCGCTGCCGTTCCTCGTGGGCTACGGCGTCGCGAAGCTCTCGGTGAAGTCGCTCTCGATCGTCGGCGCCATCATCGTGCTGTTCGTGATCGCCATCCTGGTGCTCGGTCAGCTCTTCGTCTTCTGACCTCTGGCTTCAGAGCTCGTCGTGCTCGAGCACGGCCATCGCGGCATTGTGCCCGCCGATGCCGCTGACGGCGCCGCCGCGCACGGCACCCGATCCGCAGAGCAGGATGCGCCGGTGCGCCGTGGCCACGCCCCACCGTTCGGCGGGCGTCTCGATCGCGGCGCCCGGTTCGGCCCACGGCCACGACAGCGGCCCGTGGAAGATGTTGCCGCCCGGCATCGCGAGCGCTCGCTCGAGGTCGAGCGTCGTCTTCGTCTCGACGCAGGGGCGGCCCGCGGCATCCGTCGCGATGACGCCCTCGATCGGCTCGGCGAGCACCGAGTTCAGCGAGTCGAGCACCGCGGCCTGCAACCGCTCGCGCAGATCGTCGTTGTCGAAGCGCTCGAGCAGGCGGTGCGGAACGTGCAGTCCGAAGACGGTCAGGGTGTGGGCCCCGGATGCCGCGAGCTCAGGTGACAGGATCGACGGGTCGCTCAGGGTGTGGCAGTAGACCTCGCACGGCAGCGGCGACGGGATGCCTCCGCGAGCGGCCGTGCGGTACGCCGAGTCGAGCTGCGACTCGAGTTCGTTGATGTGGAAGGTGCCGGCGAACGCGGCCTCGGGTGCGACGTCGGGGTCGCGCAGCTTCGGCAGCCGGGTGAGCAGGAGGTTCACCTTCACCTGTGCGCCCTCGGGGGCGTGCAGCGCCCGCAGTCGCTCGCGCACGACCGCGGGCACACCGCCCGGCACGACCATGAGGTCGTCGCTGAACGGCGGTTGGTCGCGCGGGGCGACACCCGCGGGTCGAGCGGGCGCGGGCGACGAGGTGCCCGCCTCGACGAGGCGGTCGAGCACCGGGGGTGCGACATTCGCGAGCACGACGTCGGCCCGCGACATCCGCTCGCCCTGCACGTCGTCCGCTCGCCAGCGCACCTCGCCCTCAGGGGTGACCGACACGACCTCTGCGCCCGTGACCAGCTCGGCTCCGGCCTCGCGGGCCGACCGTGCGAGTTCGCCGGTGACGGCGCCCATGCCGCCGACCGGCACGTCCCAGTCGCCGGTGCCGCCGCCGATGACGTGATAGAGCAGGCAGCGGTTCGCGTCGAGCGCGGGGTCGTCGAGCTCGGTGAAGGTGCCGATGAGCCCGTCGGTCGCGACGACGCCGCGCACCAGGTCGCTCGCGAAACGGGCGTCGATCGTCTCGCCGATCGGGCACTCGACGAACTCGCGCCACACGCGGTCGTCGCCGATCAGGCTGCGCACCTCGTCGCGAGTCGGCAGCGGCTCGGTGAGGGTCGGGAAGAGGCGTTCGGCCAGGCGCGCGGTGTCGGCGTAGAACGCCCGCCAGGCGGCCTCGTCGTCGGCTGCGCCCACGCGAGCGAACGATGCGCTGGATGCCTCGGCACCGGCCTCTCGATCGATGAGCAGGCCCCGCTCGGGGTCGGCCGGGTCGGGCGTGTACGACGAGTACCGGCGTCGCACGAGCCGCACGTCGAGGCCGAGCTCGTCGACGATGCGCTGCGGCAGCAGGCTCACGAGATACGAGTAGCGCGAGAGGCGCGCATCGACGCCCTCGAACGCCTGCGCAGAGACGGCGGCGCCGCCGAGGTGGTCGGCCCGTTCGAGCAGCAGCACACGCTTGCCGGCTCGGGCGAGGTAGGCGGCTGCGGTGAGGCCGTTGTGGCCGCCGCCGATGATCACGACGTCGTGGGGCATCCCACGAGCGTAGACGAGCGGGGCCGTGGCCGGCTCACTCTCTGGGGCGCAGGATGCGCCAGATCGAGACGAGCATCGCCGTGAAGGTGGCGAGCCAGGCCGCGAGGGCGATCCAGATCTCGACGGCGCCGATGGCGTGCACGATCGGCAGGTGGTCGACGTCGCCGAGCAGCTGGGAGCCGACGCCGTACATGCCGAGCGGGAAGATGATGCTCCACAGTGTCGGTTCGTAGCGGAGCGGGATGCGGTGGCGCACGTGCCGCCAGTAGCCCGCGATCACGAGCGGCGGGATGAGCCAGGTGCCGAATGCCCAGAAGAACACCGAGGCACCGGCGATGAGCCCGCGCGTTGCGTCGACCATCGGGGCGTCGGCCATCTCGACGATGCGGGCGCCGGCGACCACGGTGATGGCGGTCGCGCCCATCGCGACCCAGTACGGCGGAGTGAGATCGGCGGGGCGGAACGGGTAGGCCAGCATGCGCACGCCCACGAAGACGCCGACCGCGCAGTACAGAAAGGTGCCGACCGACCACGAGAACACCGCGAGCAGCGCCATCGCCAGCCGCCATTCCTCGGGCAGGTGCGCCTGCAGCGTCGCCGCGAGCACCGCGATCGACTGGCTGGCCACCGCCCAGATGAACCAGGTGCCGTTCGCCGTCGCCAGCGCCTGCTTCGTGCGCTGCACGAGCACCGCCGTCCACGGAACGGTGTAGCCCAGGGCGATCCAGGCCAGTGCGGCGATCAGCAGCATCACGACCGCCAGGGCGTGCAGATCTTCGAGTACCAGCCGGCTGGCCAGCACGCAGGTCGCGGCGACGAACGTGAAGAAGCCGAACGCCCGGGCCGGATCCGCGAAGTCGGCCGCCATCGCGGCGGGATGGCGGACGAGTCGCACGACGTTCAGGGTCACCAGCACGACGTAGGCGACGGCGGCGATGACGAGCAGCGCCATCGAGATCGGCATCGCGCCGCTCGTGCGCATGCCGACCGAGAGGATGCCGGTCGCCATCACGAGCGCGAAATAGCCCGGCGTGAGCCCGCTCACCGCCGCATCGACGCGGGAGGGCAATGTGCTGCGCTGATCGCTCGACGAGCTGTGCTGTTCGCTCGACGGTGGGCTCAGCGTGGACACGCCCTCAGGCTAGTGGCCCGCCGCGGGAAGGCGAACGTGAAAAATCGCTGCGTTCCCGGGCGGGCACGGCCTCAGGCTGCGCGCTTCATCGACCGCACGCCGACCACGATGCCGATCGCGCATGTCACGGCGGCCGCGATGACGCCGCCGATGACCGCCGGTGCGCCGAAGTCGCCCGCGAGCAGCGCCCGCTCGGCGCCGACGAGGTAGCTCAGCGGGTTGATCGCCGCGGCGACCTGCATCCATGCGGGCCCGTCTTCGAGCGGCAGCAGCATTCCCGAGAGGATCATGAGCGGGAACAGCAGGGTCTGGTGCACCATCCAGAACATCCAGTCGCGATTGCGGCAGGCGAGCGCGAGCGAGTAGCTCAGGGCGCCGAAGCCGATGCCGAAGACGGCGAGCACGGCGAGGCCGGCGATGAGGCCCGGCGCGTCGAGCGAGAAGCCGAACGGTACGGCCACGAGCACGACGATCGTGCCCTGGATGACGAGCGGCACGACCTCTTTGAGGGCGCGCCCGACGAGCAGGGCGCTGCGCGAGAGCGGCGCGACGAGCGTGCGCTCGTGCGAACCCGTCTGCATCTCGAAGAGCAGGTTCGCACCCGTCGAGGCCGTGCCGAACAGCGCGACCATCACGAGGATGCCGGGCACGAACCACTGCAGCGTGCCTGCGGCGTCGCCGCCTGAGGCGCCGATGAGCAGCGGCCCGAACAGGCCGAGGAAGACGAGCGGCTGCACGAGCGAGAAGACGACGCTGAACGGGTCGCGCACGAGCGGTCGGGATTCGCGGACGAACACCGAGGCGGTGTCGTGGAGGAAACCCGTCGGGCGGGCGGATACGTCGGTGTGGGCGCGAGCATCCGTGTGGGACCGGTCGATGGTGTTCATGGTGGTTCCTTTCAGGTTCGGGGTTCGTGGTTCGTGGTTCGTGAAGTGCAGGAACTTCTGGGTGACTCGCCGTCACGGGCCTGGTTTTCGGCCGTGGTTTCGGCATTTCTTCCTGCAGACGCGGGGCAGGATCAGGCGAGGACGGCGTCGGCCGCCTCGGCGTGGGCGGCCTCCTCGCGGAGCGTGCGCCCGGTGAGGGCGAGGAACACGTCGTCGAGGGTCGGCTGCCGATGCGTCGCCGCGACGACGTCGAGCCCGGCGTCGGCGAGCGAGCGGATGTATCGGGGCAGCGCCCGATCGCCGCCGGGCGCGGTGACCGTCACGACCGACCCCGATGCCTCGCCGCCGATGCGGGCTGCGGCAGCTGCGGCATCCGTGACCGAATCGAACGTGAGCGCGACCCGGTCGCCCGCGAGCGACTCCTTGAGCGCCCAGGCCGTGTCGTCGGCGATGACCTGCCCGTGGTCCATCACCATGACGCGCTTGGCGAGCTGGTCGGCCTCGTCGAGGTAGTGCGTCGTGAGGAAGATCGTCGTGCCGGTCTCGCGGCGGAGCTCGACGATGTGCTCCCACAGGTTCGCCCGGCTGTGCGGGTCGAGGCCCGTCGACGGCTCGTCGAGGAACAGCAGCTCGGGCCGGTGGATGAGGCCGAGCGCGATGTCGAGCCGGCGCTTCTGGCCGCCTGACAGCGACTGCACCTGGCGGCCGGCGACCTGACCGAGTTCGAGCGACTCGATCAGCTCGGCGGCGCGGGCCCGGGTCTCACGGCGGCCCATGCCGTAGAAGGCGCCCTGAGCGTGCAGTTCGTCGCGCACGCGCTGGGTGTGCCCGCCCGAGTTGCCCTGCCCGACGTAGCCGATGCGGCGGCGCACGCCGGCGGGGTCGCGGCGGATGTCGCAGCCCGCGACGATCGCCTCGCCGCTCGTCGGCGGCAGCAGCGTGGTGAGCATGCGAAGCGTCGTCGACTTGCCGGCGCCGTTCGGGCCGAGGAAGGCGACGAGCTCGCCGGCGCCGACCTCGAGGTCGACGGAACGGACGGCCTCGACGACCTTCCCCTTGGCGGGGAACGTCTTCGTGAGGCCCTGAGCGGAGATCATCTGGTTCGTCATATCTGCAGTCTTCCGAGGCATCCGGTCAGTTTCTGTCCTGTTTCGTGAGAGAATCGGAACATGGCCGCAACGACCTCGCGAACCCTCGAACTGCTCTCCCTGCTGCAGAGTCACCGGCACTGGTCGGCGCGCGAACTCGTCGACCGGCTCGGCGTCTCCGACCGCACACTGCGGCGCGACGTCGACCGGCTGCGCGAGCTCGGCTACGGCATCGAGTCGGCCCGCGGCTCGACCGGCGGCTACCGCCTCGAGGCGGGCACCGGCCTGCCGCCGCTCCTGCTCAGTGACGACGAGGGGGTTGCGATCGCGATCGGCCTGAGGTCGCAGGCGACGGCGGGCCTGCGCGGCGCCGAGCACACGACGCTCAGCGCCCTCGCGAAGATCGAGCAGGTGCTGCCGCCGGCCCTGCGCCGACGCATCGAGGCGCTGCAGTCGCACGCGGCGACGGGTGGGCCGGGCACCGCCGGACCCGGGTCGGCGCGCTCGGGCCGACCGTCTCCCGAGGTCGACGCCGAACTGCTCGGACTCCTCGCGCTCGGCTGCCGCGACTCGGAGCGGCTGCGCTTCACCTATACGGATGCCGCGGGAGAGGCGTCGGCCCGGGTCGTCGAGCCGTACCGGCTCGTGCCCGTCGCGCGGCGCTGGTATCTGCTCGCGTGGGATCGCCAGCGCGAGGACTGGCGGACGTTCCGGCTCGACCGCATGAGCGACGTCTTCCAGACGCGCGTGCGGTTCGAGCCGCGGCCCATGAACGACGACGACGCACGCACGCGGGTCGAGGCCTCGGTGCGCTGGCGCGACCGGAGCGTCACGGCGCGCGTCATCGTCGAGACGCCCCGGGCCGCGCTCGTCGAGCACCTCGGCTGGTACGGCCGCGACGTCGTCGCGATCGACGCCGAGCACTGCGCGTGGCCGCTCGAGGCCGAGTCGGTCGAGAGCCTGTCGATGGCCCTCTTGTGGATGCCGCGTGGCGTGCGCTACCGCGTCGAAGGCGAGCCCGAGGTGCTCGACTTCCTTGCGATGCAGGCTGAGCGCTTCGCGGCGGCATCCGCTCGGGAGTGAGGTGTACGGCCGAGCGGCGCGGCGTCCACTACGCCGTGCGCTGCAGGGTGCCGATCTCGTTCCACGACGTGTCGAAGAAGATCATCGTGTCGCCGTCGATGACCGCGGTCGACATCCGGCCCAGCCACGGGTCGACGCCCTCGCAGGCCATCAGCGTGGTCGCGCCGCCCGCGAACGTGATCGTGTCGCCGTCGAGGGTCCAGGTCGTGCCGCTGAACCCGTTGCAGCCGTCGTTTCCGCTCGCGGTGCCGTCGGCGGCGATGGTGATGAACGGTTCGCCGGTGCCGGTGGCCTCGATACCCCAGGTGCCGACGAACAGGGCGGCGGCAGCGGCATCCGCGCCGGTCTCCGTGCCGGTCTTCGAGTCGGTGTCCGTGCCGGTCTCCGTGCCGGTCTTCGAACCCGTGTCCGTGCCGGTCGCGGCTGCGTCGTCGGAGCGGTCGAGCGTGCCGATCTTCTTGTCAGATCCGTCGAACACGGTGAGCGTGTCGCCGGCGATCGTGCCGGTCGCGAGGGCGGCCAACCACGTGTCGACGCCCTCGCACAGCATGCGCGTCGAGGCGACGTCGACGAACGTGACCGTCTCGGCCTCGGCGGTCCACGTGCCGGTCAGGCGATTGCAGCCGTCCGTGCCGGTCAGCGATCCGTCGTCGCCGAGCACGAGCGAGGGTTCGCCGGTGGCGGCGACGTCGCCCCAGGTGCCGACGGGGTCGACGGGGTCGTCGGTCGGCCCGGTGCCCGAGTCGCCGGCGCAGGCGGCCAGCATCGTCGCCGCGAGCAGGATCGTTCCGGACAGGGCGAGGCGCTGCAGCGTTCGTGACATGGGCACAGTGTACTGAGCGGAATTCTCAGCGCGCCGACGGCGTCGCCGTTGCGCGTGCCGCCCGAGCGAGGGCGTCGCGGCAGGCGACGACGGCCGGCCGGTCGGCAGCGGCGTGCCGCGTCGAGGTGAACACCTCGCGTTCCGGATTCCCCGGCAGATCCACGAGGGTCACGCTCGGCGTCTCGCCCGCCCACACGAGGTCGGGCAGGAGCCCCACGGCGTTGCCCGAGCGGATGAGGCGGATGTGCGCCATGAGGTCGGCGGTCTCGAACCGCACGTCGGGCTCGAACCCGGCCTCCCGGCAGAGCTGCTCGGCCCACTCGCGCGAGGCCGTGCCCTCGGGCTCGAGCACCCAGGGCATGTCGGATGCTCCGGCGAGCGAGTACTCGCGCGAGGCGACCGGGCCGCCTCGTCGGGCGGGCGCCTCTGCGGATGCACCATCCGGCCCCCCGGCCGAAGCGCCCGATGTCGCGGCGTCGCGGAGCTTCGTTCCGCGGGAACGGGTGAGCTGGGGCGGCAGCGCGAGCCGAATGGTGTCGGCGACGAGCTGCACCCGGTCGAGATCGGAGCGGCTCGCGCGAGTGTGCCCCGGGTACTGCTCGGCGATCGCGAGGTCGAAGTCGCGCGCCGACACCTCGAAGAGACCGGCGTCGGGCTCGCGCTCGGTGATTTCGACCCGCAGTGCGGGGTGCTCGGTACGCAGCAGGGTGAGCGCCTGCGGCACCACGGCGTGCGCAGCCGACTGGAACACGGCGATGCGCACCGTGCCGCCGACCGCGGTGAGCGAACGGGCGACATCGGACTCCGCCTCCTCGAGTCGGTCGAGCACGGTGCGGGCGTGCCCCACGAGCACCTCGGCCTGCGGAGTGAGCTGCACGCGGCGCCCGACCTGCACGAGCAGCGGCACCCCGACCTCGCGCTCGAGTTGGCTGAGCTGCTGCGAGACCGACGACGGGCTGTACGAGAGCGCCTCTGCGACGGCCGAGAGTGTGCCGCGGTCGTTCAGTTCCACGAGCAGCCGCAGGCGTCGCACGTCGAGCATGAGGACTCCTCCTCTCGGCTGCCCTTCCTCGAGTCGCCCATTCTTGTACAGATTCGGGCAACTCGAGGCAGGAGGCGGTCGAGCCGTTCAATTCGTTGATTCTTCTGAACAGTATCGTTCAGATTCATTCGCTTTACCGAATGGATGTCGCGGCGCATACTGAATTCCGATAGGCGCGCGCGACACTCGTGCGCGAGCCGATCCGGCCCGACCCAGGCCCACCGAACCAAGCAAAGGACATACCCTCGTGACCATGTCGAACGCCGCCACAGACGCCCGGCCGAGCACCGATCACGTCGTCGCACTCGTGCGACGCTGGCTCGCCGAGAGCGCGGAGCACCCCGCCGACCCCGCCGCCGAGCGCCTCGCCGGCGTGCTGAAGGACCCGCGCGGGCTCGACTTCACCGTCGGCTTCGTCGACGGCGTCATGCGCCCCGAAGACCTCGGCGTCGCGGGCCGCAACCTCGAACGGGTCGCGAAGCTCACGCCGGGCTTCCTGCCCTGGTACCTGAAGGCCGCCATCCGCGTCGGCGGCGTCGTCGCCCCCGTGCTGCCGTGGATCGTCATCCCGATCGCGCGCCGGGTGCTGCGCGCCATGGTCGGCCACCTCGTGCTCGACGCCACTCCCGACAAGCTCGGCCCAGCCATCGCGACCCTGCGCCAAGGGAATGGGCAGCAGTCGGGCAACCGCCTGAACCTGAACCTGCTCGGCGAGGCCGTGCTCGGTGAGGAGGAGGCCGACCGCCGCCTCGCGGGCACGTACGAGTTCCTCGCGCGCGACGACGTCGACTACGTGTCGATCAAGGTCTCGAGCGTCGTCAGCCAGCTCTCGATGTGGTCGTTCGACGAGGCCGTCGCCAAGGTCGTCGCGAAGCTCACGCCGCTCTACGAGCTTGCGGCGAAGAGCTCGGTTTCGGCGGGCTCAACCGGCAGAGGCAAGTTCATCAACCTCGACATGGAGGAGTACCGCGACCTCGACCTGACGATCGCGGTCTTCACGACCCTGCTCGACCAGCCGCAGCTGCGCGGCCTCGAGGCCGGCATCGTGCTGCAGACCTACCTGCCCGACGCGCTCGGCGCGATGCAGGAGCTCACGGCGTGGGCCACCGAGCGTCGCCGCGCCGGCGGCGCGCCCATCAAGGTGCGCATCGTCAAGGGCGCGAACCTCGCGATGGAGCACGTCGACGCCGCCGTGCACGGCTGGCCGGTCGCGACCTACAGCTCGAAGCAGGACTCCGACACGAACTACAAGCGCGTGCTCGACTGGTCGATGACGCCCGAGCGCACCGACGCCGTCAAGCTCGGCGTGGCCGGTCACAACCTCTTCGACGTCGCGCACGCCTGGCTCACCGCCCGCGAGCGCGGCGTCGACTCGCGCGTCGAGTTCGAGATGCTGCTCGGCATGGCGACCGGCCAGGCCGAGGCCGTGCGCCGCGACGTCGGCAACCTGCTGCTCTACACGCCCGTCGTGAACCCGAGCGAGTTCGACGTGGCGATCGCGTACCTGATCCGCCGGCTCGAAGAGAACGCGAGCCACGACAACTTCATGTCGGCCGTGTTCGAGCTCGCCACGAGCGAGCCGCTGTTCCAGCGCGAGCAGGACCGCTACCTCGCTTCGCTCGCGGCCCTCGAGCCGACGGTCACGTCGGCGCCCGCCCCCAATCGCACCCAGAACCGCCGCACCGAGTGGACCGATGAGACGCTCGCGGCCGCCATGATGATTCCGGATGCCCCGGCGCCCGGCACCGAGCATGAAGAGGACCCGTCGCTCACGAGCGTCGTGCTCGGCATCACCCGCGGGTCGGAATCGCTCCCTGAGCTTGTCGAAGGGGGCAATGAGTTCGCTTCGACAAGCTCAGCGAGCGACATGCCGACGGGTCCGGGTGTCACCCCGGGCTTCCGCAACGAACCCGACACCGACCCGGCCCTCGCGCCGAACCGCGAGTGGGGCCGCCGCATCCTCGAGCGGGTGCCCGGCACCCGGCTCGGCCTCGACACGATCGCCGCGGCCCGCATCGACGATGCCGCGACGCTCGAGCGGGTCATCCAGACCGTCGCCGCCCGCGGCCGCGCCTGGGGCGAACTGCCCGGCGCCGAGCGTGCCGCCGTGCTGCACCGTGCCGGTTACGCGCTCGCGGCGAACCGCGACCGTCTCATCGAGATCATGGCCGCCGAGACCGGCAAGACGATCGCCGAGTCCGACCCCGAGATCAGCGAGGCGATCGACTTCGCGCACTACTACGCCGAGCGCGCCCGCGAGCTCGATCACGTGCAGGGTGCGACCTTCGTGCCGTCGCGGCTGACGGTCATCACACCGCCGTGGAACTTCCCCGTCGCGATCCCGGCCGGCGGCGTGCTCTCCGCGCTCGCCGCGGGCTCGGGCGTCATCATCAAGCCCGCGAAGCTCGCCCAGCGCTCGGGCGCGGTCATGGTCGAGGCGCTGTGGGAGGCCGGCATCCCGCGCGAACTCCTCGCACTCGTCGACATCGGCGAGCGTCAACTCGGCCGCGAGCTCGTGTCGCACCCCGCGGTCGACCGGGTCATCCTCACCGGCGCCTACGAGACCGCGCAGCTGTTCCGCTCGTTCCGCAAGGACCTGCCGCTGCTCGCCGAGACGAGCGGCAAGAACGCGATCATCGTGACGCCGTCGGCAGACCTCGACCTCGCGGCATCCGATGTCGTCAAGAGCGCCTTCGGGCACGCGGGGCAGAAGTGCTCGGCCGCCTCGCTCGTCATCCTCGTCGGCTCGGTCGCGAAGTCCGAGCGGTTCCGCCGTCAGCTCGTCGACGCGACCCGTTCGCTGCGCGTCGGTTGGCCCGAGCAGGCGACGAGCCAGATGGGCCCGATCGTCGAGCCCGCGAACGGCAAGCTGCTGCACGCGCTCACCCAGCTCGGCATCGGCGAGGAGTGGCTCGTCGAGCCGCAGCAGCTCGACGACACCGGTCGGCTCTGGTCACCGGGCATCCGCACGGGCGTCGCGCCCGGCTCGTACTTCCACCTCACCGAGTTCTTCGGCCCCGTGCTCGGCGTCATGCATGCGAAGAACCTCGACGAGGCGATCAGGCTGCAGAACGCCGTCGACTACGGGCTCACGGCGGGCCTGCACTCGCTCGACTCGAACGAGCTCGCGACGTGGTTCGACCGCGTCGAGGCCGGCAACCTCTACGTCAACCGCAGTATCACCGGCGCGATCGTCGAGCGCCAGCCCTTCGGCGGCTGGAAGCGCTCGTCCGTCGGCGCGGGCGCCAAGGCCGGCGGCCCGAACTACCTCTTCGGGCTCGGCGAGTGGCTGCCGCAGCACGGGGCGGCGTCGAGCACGCTGCATCTGCGCGGACTCGAGAAGCGCGTTGCCGAGCTCATCGAGGCGTCGCAGTCGGCGCTCGACTTCGACTCCTTCGAGGTGCTGCGCCGCTCGGCCCTCTCCGACGAGCTCGCCTGGGCCGAGGAATACGGCGTGGTGAAAGACGTCTCGGGCGTCGGCGCCGAGCGCAACCTCTTCCGCTACCGGCCGCTGCCCGTGACCGTGCGAATCGGCGAGCAGGCGAGCCTCGCCGAGGGGCTCCGCATCATCGCGGCCGGTCTGCTCGCGAAGTCGCCGCTGACCGTCTCGACCGCGGTCGACCTGCCGAAGGGCGTGCGCACGCTGCTCTCAGCACGCGAGATCCGCGTCGTGCGCGAGGGCGACGCCGCGTGGCTCGCCCGCGCTGCGAAGGGCGGCATCACCACGTCGCGCGTGCGGCTCGTGGGCGGCGACGCGCAGTCGGCGGGTTCGGGGGCGACCGCGCTCGCCGAGGCGCTCGACGGCAGCCCGGATGTCGCAGTGTGGTCGCACCCCGTCACGCCCTCGGGCCGGGTCGAGCTGCTGCCGTTCCTGCACGAGCAGGCGATCTCGATCACGAACCACCGATTCGGCAACCCCACGACCCTCTCGCAAGGCATCATCTAACCCCGGACCTCTTGCGAAGCGAACATCACGCGGGGCGGCCGCGATTGCGGCGGCGGATGCCTCGTGGCGCGCGCCCCCCGATGAACGACCGCGCCGCGTCGACGACGAAGCCCTGCCGCAGGGCCTCGCGCCCGATCAGCATGCGGAAGCCCATCTCGTCGCGATTGGTGAGCGTGACCTCGGCCGTCATCGTACGGCCCATGAGCACGACATCCATGAGCACGACGATGCGCTCTTCGGTGTGGCCCGATGAGCTGCGCACCGAGCGCCGGTCGTGCACGGGGCGCTCGACGACGACGGCGTCGACGTCGGAGTCCTGCCAGGGATGCACGCCGAACCGCACCCATGCCGCGCCGTCGCGCTCGAACTCCTCGACGTCGAAGGCGTGCAGCGCCGAGGTGCGCGCGCCGGTGTCGAGCTTCGCCTTGATCCACGGCACCTCGAGTGCAGGCAAGGATACCCATTCGCGCCACCCGGCGATGGTGCTTGAATGGGAGTTCTCCGTCACATCGTCCATCTTGGCAGGGCACCCCGCATGAAACTCGCGATCCTCTCACGCGCGCCGCAGTCGTATTCGACGCAGCGGCTGCGCGCCGCCGCCCAGCAGCGGGGGCACCAGGTCAAGGTGCTGAACACGCTCCGGTTCGCGATCGACCTCGCGGGGGCCGAACCCGATCTGCAGTTCCGCGGCCGCCAGTTGAGCGACTACGACGCGATCCTGCCGCGCATCGGCAACTCGATCACGTACTTCGGCACCGCCGTCGTGCGTCAGTTCGAGCAGATGGACGTCTACACGCCCAACACCGCCAACGGCATCTCGAATGCGCGCGACAAGCTGCGTGCGAGCCAGATCCTGTCGCGGCACAACATCGCGCTGCCGCCCACCGCGTTCGTGCGCAACCGCGCCGACGTGCGCCCGGCGATCGAGCGGGTCGGCGGCGCCCCGGTCGTGATCAAGCTGCTCGAGGGCACGCAGGGCATCGGGGTCATCCTCGCCCCGCAGGTGAAGGTCGCCGAGGCGATCATCGAGACCCTGCACTCGACGAAGCAGAACGTGCTGATCCAGAAGTTCATCGCCGAGAGTCGGGGCCGCGACATCCGGGCCCTCGTCGTCGGCGACCGCGTGGTGGCGGCGATGCGACGGGTCGCGAGCGGCGACGAGTTCCGCTCGAACGTGCATCGCGGCGGCATCGTCGAGCCCGTCGAGCTGACGCCCGAGTACGAAGAGGCCGCCGTGCGGTCGGCGCAGATCATGGGGCTGCGCGTCGCCGGTGTCGACATGCTCGAGGGCGACGAGGGCCCGCTCGTCATGGAGGTCAACTCCTCGCCGGGCCTGCAGGGCATCGAGACGGCGACGAACCTCGACGTCGCCGGCGCGATCATCGACTACATCGCGAATCAGGTCGCGTTCCCCGAGATCGACGTGCGGCAGCGTCTCACGGTCTCGACGGGGTATGGCGTCGCCGAACTGCTCGTGCACACCAACGCCGACCTCGTGGGCAAGACCATCGGAGAGTCCGGCCTGTGGGATCGCGACATCACGGTGCTCACCCTGCACCGCGGCAGCACGGTGATTCCCAACCCGCGCAAGGGCGTGCTGCTCGAGGCGAGCGACCGGCTGCTCTGCTTCGGGCGGCTCGAGGAGATGCGCTCGATGATCCCCGAGCGCCGGCGCCGCCGCTCGAAGGTGCGCAAGCTGCCGAAGCAGCCGATCCCCGAGGAGTGACCCGGCGCGGTCGGGCCGGGGCCGGGTCGCCGAGCAGTCAGCCGCGGCTGCGCAGCGCGGTGCCGACGATCGCGAGCGCAGCGGATGCTTCGACGCCGAGCCTGCCCGCAAGCGCGGCGTAGTCGGCCGCGGCCAGCTGCAGGGCCCGCTCACCGGGGTCGCCGTGTTCGGCGACGAACGTGCCGTTCCGGCCTCGCCCCTCGATCACGCCGTCGGCTTCGAGCGCCTTGTACGCCTTG
Source organism: Agromyces sp. NPDC055520 (assembly GCF_053619715.1). Taxonomy (NCBI): domain Bacteria; kingdom Bacillati; phylum Actinomycetota; class Actinomycetes; order Micrococcales; family Microbacteriaceae; genus Agromyces; species Agromyces sp. NPDC055520. The sequence goes on from NZ_JBSHJY010000006.1 coordinate 102,468, forward strand.
GCGACGGTGTTCGCCGCGAGGTCGAGTCGCTCGGCGAGGGCGCGCACGGTCGGCAGACGGGCGCCGGGCGCGATGCGGCCCGAGCGCACGGCGTCGACGACGGCCGCGTGAAGCTGCTCGAACGGCGCGGCCGCAGAGCTCGCGTCGATCGAGAGGCCGAGGCCCGAGGCATCCATTCGCCGTCAGTCCCTGTTGCGGTTGACCAGTCGCGACAGCACGATCGCGCTGCGGGTGTGGTCGACGTTCGGCGCGATGCGCACGCGCTCGAGCGCATCTTCGAGCGAAGTGATGTCGCGGGCGCGCATGTGCACGATCGCGTCGGCGCTGCCGGTCACGGTGCCCGCGTAGACGACCTCGGGCACGCCCTGCAGGATGCGCTGGAGCTCGTCGGGGGCGACCGTGCCGCGGCAGAAGAGCTCGACGTACGCCTCGGTCGACATGCCGTCGACGGTCGGGTCGACCTGGATCGTGAACGAGCGGATGACGCCGTCGGCGACGAGCCGGTCGACGCGGCGCTTCACGGCCGACGCCGAGAGGCCGACCGATGACCCGATGTCGCCGTATCCGGCCCGGGAGTTCTGCCGCAGGAGGTCGAGGATGGCGCGATCGAGGTTGTCCATGCTCGGATTGTATGTCGATCCGTTGCGTTCTCACAGCGCTCGGCGCACAATTCATGCGTGTCCCGCGCGATCCCGCATAGGCTGGCGGGATGCCCCTCGATTCCCCCGCGCGCCCCGATTCCCCCGTGCGTCTGGCCGTGCAGGTGCAGCCGCAGCACGCCGAGTACGTCGCCATTCGCGACACCGTGATGCGCCTCGAAGAGCTCGGCGTCGATGTCGTCTTCAACTGGGACCACTTCTTCCCGCTCACGGGCGACCGCGACGGCCGGCACTTCGAGGCGTGGAGCATGCTCGGTGCCTGGGCCGAGCAGACCGAGCGCATCGAGTTCGGCACGCTCGTGAACTGCAACTCGTACCGCGGCGCCGATCTGCAGGCCGACATGGCCCGCACCCTCGACCACATCTCGGCGAAGGGCTCGGGCGTCGGCCGCTTCATCTTCGGCACCGGCGCCGGCTGGTTCGAGCGCGACTACGACGAGTACGGCTACGAGTTCGGCACCCGCGGCTCGCGGCTGAACGCGCTCGCCGAGGCGATGCCGCGCATCGAGGCGCGCTGGGCGAAGCTGAACCCGCCGCCGACCCGCCGCATCCCCGTGATGATCGGCGGCAAGGGCGAGCAGAAGACGCTGCGCATCGTCGCCCGGCACGCCGACATCTGGCATTCCTTCGTGGCTCCCGACGAGCTGGCTCACAAGCGCGACGTGCTGGCCCGCTGGGGTGAGCAGGTGGGCCGGGATGTCTCGGAGATCACGATCTCGAACGAACTCGACCGTGCCGGCCACGACGTGGAGCATGCCGAGGCGCTCTACGCCGGCGGCGTGCGGCTGTTCACGATCGGCATCGGCGGGCCCGGCTACGACCTCGCCCCGGTGCGGCGCTGGCTCGCCTGGCGCGACGCGAAGAACGGCTGAACGCGGGCGTTGAGCGGGTGACCCGCGTCGAGCTACGAGCGCCTACCCGCCCAGCGTCTGCACCGTCAGCATGCCGTCGGGGTGCCAGGCCACGTCGACGCTCGGCATCGAGTTGCCGCTCATCGATGCGCTGAGGTGCAGGCCGTCGAACGGAAGCCGGCCGTCGGTCGTGCACGTGCCCGCACTGCTGCCGGCGCCGAACTCGGCCAGCAGACACAACTCCGAGTCGCTGCGTGCGGCGTAGACGGGCAACCCGTCACCCCTCGTCGCGAGCAGTCGGAACTCGAGGGGGCCGACGCCGAGGTCGATCAACGGGCTCAAGGGGTCGGTCCCCGGGTCCATCGTCGGCACGTCAGCCGCGGTCGCGGGCCGTGAGAACACCGCCGCCGCGGGTGACTGCACGGCCACCGGCTGCGCGGCGAGGTACTCGCCCTGGGTGAGCGCGCCCGGGGTGGAGACGTCGACGCCCGTCTCGGCAGCGTTCGCGTCTGCGGTGTCGGGCGGCAGGCGCCCGCCGTTCGGCCGCAACTCGACCGTGCCGTCGGGTCGCCAGCGCACGCTCGTCGCGGCGCCGGTGCGTGCGACGGTGGTTCGAACGCCCTCGTCGCCGATGCCGCCGCTCGTGCAGGCCGGGGCGCCGTCGCTCGTCCCGGCGGAATAGCTCACGAACAGGCAGACCTCGTCGCCGCGGCGAACACCGAAGACTCCGAGCCCGTCGGCCTGACTCAGCAGGAGGCGTGCGCTCGACGCGTCGAGACCGTGGAGCTGCATCGTGGCGGCGTCGAGTGCGTCGGTTGCGACCGGGGCGCGGTCGAACACGCCGACCATGGGGGTCTCTGCGGCGAGCCGGCGGATCGGTGCGGCGGAGCCGCCTGCCGCGACGGTCGGCGCGGGCGTCGGTGCCGGGTTCACGAGCGGCGCCGGCTGGCGGCCGCCGAGCTGCCAGCCGATGCCGATGCCGAGCGCGAGCGCGACGGCACCGGCGACGATCGCCCAGCGGATGCCGCGAGCCGACGTTCGCGCCAGAGCCGACGCGAGCTCGGGCGCGGGCTCGAAGAGCGGCTCGACCGGCGGCGGGGCCAGACCGGCGGCGGCCCCGCCGCCGCGATCGGCCCCGCCGCGATCGACAGCGCCTTCCGCCCCGGCCCCGGTGACACCCCCGGCCGCGCCGATCGAACGGGTCGCCGCGGCATCCGCCACCGCTCGCTGCACCTCGTCGAGCTCGGCGGCGGCCGCCTGCCGCTCGGCCTCAGCCGACCCGGCGCCGAACGCGATGCGCTGCAGACGCGCGATGCGAGCGCGAAGCGCGGCGTCGGCGGCGTCGGCCGCGTCGTCGCTCATTTCGCCAGGAACTCGAGCAGCGCTTCGTTCACCTCGGCGGCGTGGGTCCAGAGCAGGCCGTGCGGCGCCCCCTCGATCTCGCGGTAGTCGGCGGCCGGCAAGCGCTTCGTGAACTCGCGCCCGGTCGCGTCGATCGGCAGGATGCGGTCGGCGGTGCCGTGCACGATGAGCGCCGGCACGTCGATCTTCACGATGTCGGCGCGAAAATCGGTGAGCCACGACTGCACGACGGCCGACGACGCGAACCACGATGCGCTTGCGGCGATGTTCCAGCTGGCACGCACTGCGCCCTCGCTGATGCGCGAGCCGAGGTTCTCGTCGAGGTTGTAGAAGTTCTGGAAGAAGTCGTCGAACCATTGGTAGCGGTCGGCGACGGCGGCCTGCTCGATTCCGTCGAAGACCGAGGCGGGCACGCCCGTCGGGTTGTCGTCGGTCTGCAGCAGGAACGGCTCGAGCGAGGCGAGGAACACCGCCTTCACGACCCGCTCGCTGCCGTACCTGCTCAGGTACCGGGCGACCTCGCCCGTGCCCATCGAGAAGCCGACGAGCACGGCGTCGCGAACGTCGAGCGAGCGCAGGATCGTGTCGAGGTCGGCCGCGAAGGTGTCGTAGTCGTACCCCGCGGTCGGCTGGCTCGACATGCCGAAGCCGCGGCGGTCGTAGGTGATGACCCGGTAGCCGGCGGCGAGCAGCGCTGCCGACTGCTTCTCCCACGAGCGGCCGTTCAGCGGGTACCCGTGAATGAGCACGACGGTCTGACCGCTGCCGTGGTCTTCGACGTGCAGCTCGATGTGCGTGCCGTTCTCGGTTCCGACGGTGATGAACGTCATGGTGCCCTCGATTCTGCAGATGGATGTCGCGGGGTGCCCGCTCGCCCAGTCCATCACCGCCGCCCTGGCGTGGCAAGCCTCCGGGAGCATGCAGGGTGATTCTGCTCGTCCGCCCGTACTCCTCGGGCGACCGAGGGCGGCTCGGCGTGGCCGAGACCGCTGCGACCGGCACCGTCGGGCGACTACGATTCGAGGGATGACCCGAGCCCTGGTGGTGATCCCCACCTACAACGAGCGCGAGAACGTCGCGGCGATCATCGCCCGTGTGCGCGCGGCCGTGCCGACGGCGACCGTGCTCGTCGTCGACGACTCCTCGCCCGACGGCACCGGCGCGCTGGCCGACGAGATGGCGGCGACGGATGCCTCGGTGCGCGTGCTGCACCGCACCGCGAAGAACGGCCTCGGGGCGGCGTACCTCGACGCCTTCGCGTGGGCGCTCGCCGAGGGCTACGACCCGATCGTGCAGATGGACGCCGACGGCTCGCACCAGCCCGAGCAGCTCACCCGGTTGCTCGACGCGCTCGCCGGGCCGGTCGAGGCGGGTGCCGCGCCGGTCGACCTCGTGATCGGCTCGCGGTGGATCCCGGGCGGCTCGATCGAGAACTGGCCGCGCCACCGGCAATTGCTCTCGCGCGGCGGCAGCGCCTACGCGCGATGGGTGCTGCGGCTGCCCACACGCGATGCGACGGCCGGCTACCGGGCGTTCCGCGCCGACGCGCTGCGCCGCATCCGGCTCGACGACGTGCACACGCGCGGCTACGGGTTCCAGGTCGACATGCTCTGGCACGCGCGCGAGGCCGGGCTCACCGTGGTCGAGGTGCCCGTGACCTTCGTCGAGCGCGAGCGCGGCCGCTCGAAGATGAGCGCCGGCATCGTCGTCGAGGCGATGCTGCGTGTGACCGGCTGGGGGATCCGCAGCCGGCTCGGCCGCGGGCTGCCTCAGCCGGTGAGCGACAACGGATCCGAGACCAAGCGCTCTCGCGCCTGACGGCGGGCGCCGGCGACGGCGGCCTCGCCGCCGTGCCGAGACGCCACGATCGCGGGGATCGACTCGAGGGCACCGCCGCCGATCGTCGGCCGGTTGTCGCGGAACGAGGTCTCGATGTCGCCGACGAGAGCGGCCCAGTAGCCGCCGACCACGATGTGCGACGGGTCGAGCGTCGGTGCCACGATCTGCAGCGACCGCCCGATCCACAGCGCCGCATCGAGCCACGACCAGCGTGCCCGGTCGTCGGCGGCCTCGACCAGCACGATGAGCTCGTCGAGGGCGGCCACCCGGCCGTGCGCCGCGGCGAACTCGGCGAGTCCTGCGCGCTCGAGCACGATCTCGGGCGAGGCGACGGTCGCGAGGCATCCGCGCTGCCCGCACTCGCAACGCACGCCGCCCGACACGATCGGCAGGTGCGCGAACGTGGACGCGAGGCCGTGGGCGCCGCGCAGCGGCCGGCCGTCGACGACGGCGGCGGCCGCGAGGGCCGTGTCGCCGGTGATGTAGAGCAGGTCGCGTGAGCCGATGTCCGCCAGCTCGACGGATGCCGCGGCCATCGCAGCCGGCATGAGCGCGAGTGGCACGGGCAGGGTCGCTTCGACCTCCGCCAGGCCGGGCGTGCGCGCCCGCAGCTCGCCGAGCACGTCGACCGGCTCGACGCCGAGCCGGTCGTCGGCGAGCACGACCGAGGGGACGCCGGCGACCGCGCCGTCGACGAGCACGGTGATGTCGGCGATCGGCCTCGGGGCCCGGTCGGCGCGGGCGACGGCCCGGCCGAGCACGACGGCGAGCAGTTCGAGCGGGGTGCCGTCGGCGTCGAGCGGTGCGGTGAACCGGGCCAGCTCCTCGCCCGCGAGCGTGGCGATGGTGGCCACGGCGTCGTCGGGGCCGAGGTGGGCCGTGACGAGCACGTGGTCGGCCGCGGCGAGCGTGAGCGGCGCCGTGCGGTGGTCGCCCGCGGCATCCGCAGCCCCGGCTCGCAGCACACCGGCGTCGAGCAGGCGCGAGGTGAGCCCGGCGATCGCACCCCGCCCCAGACCGGTGGCGGCGGCGAGTTCGCTGCGGGTCGCCGACCCATGGTCGACGAGGTGATCGACGAGTCGAGCGGACTGCTCTCGATGCACCTCGTCGAGCGGGCCGGTGGTTGGAACGGAGGTCTCGCCGGCCGATGTCATGTGAGAAGCATGCGTGCAACGGGGCCTCCGGGTCACGTACCCCATTCGGGGTACACGAGCCGAAGGCCCGGCCGGCGAGCCGAACTCAGCCGGCGAGCAGCGGGCGCACGCTCGCGTAGCCGTCGGCGACTACGATCGACGGGGTGTCGTAGACGCGCGTCTTGCGCGAGGCATCCGTGTATCGCGGCCAGCCCGGCTCGCCCTTCGTGACGAACGCGACGGCGCCGCCGTGCACCTCGTCGGCGAGCCTCTGCGGCGGGTTCGGCCCGGCGAGAGGTTCGATGGCGATCGAGTCGAGGCAGTCGAAGAAGAATGGCACGTCGAGGCAGTGCTCGGCGAAGCCGAAGGTGCCCGACGGCCACGAGAAGCGGTACACCCACGTGGGTGCTTCGCCGCGCTCGGCCACGGTCTTCAGCAGCGCGACGCGGAACATGCGGTCGGTCAGGAACCGGCCGCCGATGCGCGCGGTGCCCTTTGCCGCGACGTCGGCGTTCGCCGCGAGGTACGGCTTCAGCTTCGCCTTCGGCATGCCGAGCTTCTTCAGCATGAACGACTTCGGGATCCACCGCATCTTCTTCTCGGCATCGGCGAAGACCATCGAGAACTCGTCGTCGGTGGCACCGAGCACGAGCGGCTTGTCGGCGCCGACACCGGCAGCGAACGATTCGTTCGTCGGACGAAGCAGGAGTTCGCCGTCGATGGTCGGGCCGAGCGCGAGGCCATCGTCGATGAAGCTCGTGAACGACTCGGCCGTCATCTCGGTCGCCTTCTTCTGCGCCTCGAGGATCGCCTCCTCGCTGAGCGAGCCGAACCCGGCGCGGGTGGGCGCCACACCGAGCGTCGCGGCCAACTCGCGGCCGAACTTCTCGGCGCGCTCGGGCGTGACGTCGGCGGTGGCCCCCGAGATCGAGTAGACGGCGTGGAAGAGGTGCTGCGCCGCCTCCATGCCGAGCAGCGTCTGCACCGCGCCGCCGCCGGCCGACTGGCCGGCGATCGTGACGCGCGAGGGGTCGCCGCCGAACCGCGCGATGTTCTGCTGCACCCACTCGAGGGCGAGCAGCCAGTCGCGGATGCCGCGGTTGGAGGGTGCGTCCTCGATCCAGCCGAAGCCGTCGAAGCCGAGCCGGTACGAGATCGTCACGGTCACGACGCCGTCGCGGTTGAAGCGGCGCCCGTCGTACCAGAGGCTCGCGGGGGAGCCGGCGAAGTAGCCTCCGCCGTGGATCCAGACCAGCACCGGCAGCGCCTCGTCGGTGCCCGGTTCGGCTGTCGCGGGCGACGGCGTGAACACGTTGACGTTGAGCGTCGACTCGCCCGGCACGCTGGGCTCGGGGATGAGCGTCACGCCGGGGTCGCCGCGCTGCGCGGTCGCACCGAACTCGAGGGCGTCGCGAACACCCTGCCACGGCACCTTCGGCACCGGGGCGGCGAAGCGCAGCTCGCCCACGGGCGCCTCGGCGAAGGGGATGCCGAGGAACGCCGCGGATGCCTCGGCCGTACCGGGCTCGCCGCGCCACGCACCGCGTACGCTGCCCGCGGTGGTGTCGACCTCGACGAACGTCTCGGTGCCGGTCGTCTCGGTGCCGGTCTGGGTCATGGTGGTGCTCCTATCGAACGCTCTTGATGGGTGCGACGGCGATCGCCGCGATGACGACGAAGATCATGGCGAACACGAACAGCATCGCGTACCCGCCGAGTGCGCTGATGATGAGGCCTGCAATGGCCGCGCTCATCGCCTGGGGGATGTTGGTCGCGATGTTCAGGATGCCGAGGTCCTTGCCGGCGTCCTTGCCGCCGCCGGGCAGCACCTCGGTCATGAGCGCGGTGTCGACCGACATGTAGAAGCCGAAACCGAAGCCGATGATGATGTTCATGAGGAGCATGCCGGTCATGTTCGGCATGATCAGCGGGAATGCGAGGCTCGCGACCATGATCAGCGACGACGCGTAGATGAACACCTTGCGACGGCCGATCCTGTCGCTCCACCAGCCCGAGACGGCCACCGCGAGGAGTGTGGGCACGAGGCCGGCGAGCGTCAGGGTGACCTGCGCCCCGGCAGCGTCTTCGAGCGACATGCCGATGTAGTCGGTCAGGATGTAGAGACCGTAGGCGGCGATGACGAAGTAGCCGAGCATGAACAGGAAGCGGGCGGTGAACGCCCAGGCGAAGTCGGGGTTCTGCTTCGGGTTGATCCAGAAGCCTCCGAGGAACGCCTTCCAGTTCCAGGGCTCGACGGATGCCTCCTTCGACGACCAGTCGCGGTCGATGACGACGTAGGCGATCGTCACGACGATCACGATGACGCCGAACACCGTGTAGCCGATGCCGACGTTCTTGGCGAACTGGCCGGCGATGACGATGCCGAGGGTCGCGCCGATCTGCATGCCGAGGCCGAACATCGCGCTCGCGATTCCGCGCTTGTCGCGCGGGAAGCGGTCGGGCGTGATCGCCGACATCGGGCCCTGCAGGGCGTTCAGCGACACCTGGATGACCACCCAGAAGATCGTGAGCCAGAGGATCGAGTCGAGGTAGCCCATGCCGAACAGCAGCACGCCGCCGATGAGCGCACCGCCGACCATCCACGGTGCACGGCGTCCGAAGCGCGAACGCGTGCGGTCGCTGATGGCGCCCACGATCGGCTGGGCGAAGAGGGTGAACACGAAGGAGGTCGTCACGATGATCGCGAGGTTCGCGACCTTGTTCGCCTCGTCGATGCGGGCGACCTGGATCGGGAGCAGGATGGCGATGAGGCCCGCATACGTGGCGAACAGCGCAAGGGAGACGCTGAGGAGGCCGGGCAGCGTGCGCTTGGTGGGCGGCGGGCTCGCGGGCGCTTCGCCGGGGATGGGTTCGGTGGTCGAGATCGCGCCGGTCGGCGCGATGAGGGCGGTGGGGTCGCCGGGGCCGGCGGGTGGGATGGACAAATGTGGCTCCTCTTCATTGAGAACTGCCGGGTGGGGGCGCGCTCATCCGAGCGAAAACCGAATAGCGCTCGGCAATGAGTATGCGCCGATTCCGTTCGAAATTCAACCGTTGAACTAAACGTCGGGCGGATCGCCGCGATCGGGCCGCGCCCGATGGGGTCAGAGACCGAGGCGACCCGGGTCTCCGAGCACGGCGTCGCGAGCGGCCCAGACGGCTCCGAGGAGCGCGGCGTCGGCTCCGAGGCGTCCGGCGAGCACGGCGGGGATCGCCGAGCGGCCGTCTCGAGCCTCGGCGAGCGTCGGGCGGTTCGCGCGGAAGGCGTGCTCGATCGATGCGGTGTGCGCCGCCCAGAACCCGCCGATCACGATGACCTCGGGGTCGGTCGCGAGCGAGAGCACCTGGAGTGAACGCGCGATCCACGGCAGGGCGTCGGCCCAGGCTGCAGCGGCGGGCGTCGTGCCGGCGATGATCTGCGACGAGAGTTCGTCGAGCGCTGCGGTGAGACCGCGCGCTGCGACGAGACCGGCGAGGCCCGCTCGCTCGAGCAGCACGTCGGGGCCGGCCACGGTCACGAGGCATCCGCGTTGCCCGCAGTCGCAGAGTGCGCCATCTGGGACCATGGCCATATGGCCGAGCGCTCCGCCGACACCGTGCGCCCCTTCGACGGGGCGCCCGCTCTGGAGGATCGCGCCGCCGATTCCCGAGTTGCTCTTGATGTAGAGCATGCTCTCGGCGCTCCCGAGAGCCGTCCGCTCCGCCCCGGCGGCGAGCCAGCCGTCGGACTCGAGTCCGACATTCTCGGGAAGCGCCGGGAGCCGCGAGCGCAGCCCGCCGATCACGTCGACCTCGTCCCACGCCAGATCGGTGTCGGTGAGCACGACGGGCGGCTCGCCGCCGACCGGGGCGAAGACGACGATCGGCAGCTCGACCACGCGGCGACCGAGTTCGGTCGCGGCATCGAGCGCATCGCCGGTCACCGCGGCCAGCACGTCGAGCACGGCGTCGGGGTCGCCCATCGGGCGCCCATGCCGCTCGGAGACTCGATACAGCTCGTCGCCGGCGAGGCTGGTCAAGAGTGCCGTGGCGCTGTCGGCATCGATCTGGGTTGCGAGGATGGCGAGGTCGGCGGCCGTGAGTTCGAGCCTCGTGATCGGCCGACCCTTTCCGGTCGCGACCGGATCCGTCTCACGGAGCACCCTCGCCTTCGTGAGCGCCGCCGTGAGTGCCGTCACCGCCCCACGCGTGAGTCCGGTCGCCTCGGCGATCTCGCTTCGTGCGCTCGGACCCGATGTCACGATGTGCTCGAGCACCATCGTGAGGTTGTGCCGGCGGACGTCACCGGAGACGAGCGAACGGGGGAGCCGAGGCATCCGCTCAGGCCTTGCGGGTGATGAGCTGCCAGAGGTACGCGACGTGCTCGGCCATGTCGATCGAGGGGTCGAGCATCCACTGGGTCTGCAGGCCGTCGGCGGCGGCGAGGAAGAGGTTGCCGACGCGGTCGATGTCGATGTCGGCGTCGATGCGGCCCGCAGCCTGCTCGTCGCGCAGCATGCCGCCGAACAACTCGCGGAACGCCGCGTAGCGTTCGACGAAGTACTCGTGCGAGGGGTGCGCGGGGTCGCCGGCCTCGGTCGAGAGCTGGGCGTAGAGCTGCACGAGCCCGGGCACCTCGCTGTTGTGGCGGATCACGCCGAAGAAGGCCTCGATCGGCTGCGCGAGCTCGAGGTCGAACGCCGCGGAGTCGACGTCGTCGCGCTTGCGCAGGATCTCTTGGAAGAGCTCCTCCTTCGACGAGAAGTAGTGCAGCAGGCCGGCCTGGCTGAGGCCGACGGCCTCGGCGAGCTCGCGCACGCTCGTGCGCCGGTAGCCGTTGCGTGCGATCACGTCGAGCGCCGTGGTGAGGATCTCCTCGCGCTTCGCGACGCCCTTCGCGTATGAACCCCTGCGTGCCATACGTGAATGGTAGTCGCTTGCGGTTGAAAACCGAGCGATGTATGGTTTTGCCACTCGCCTCGGAGTGAGGCACCGGCAGAAGGACCCCCATGACAACGGCGTCGACCCCACCATCAGCAACCGATCCGAGCGTCACCGAACCAGAAGAGGCGCTCGCCTTCTTCGAAGACGCGGCCGGCAACGAAGACCCGCCCACGCCGATCAAGGGCGTCCGCCGCCTCCTCGGCTGGATCATCCCCGCGAACTTCGGCATCTTCCTCATCTGGGGCGCCGTGCCCGGCATCCTCCTTCCGGCCCAGATCGCCGCGCAGTTCGGCGAGGCCGACAAGGTCGCGAACCTCACGATCGTGGCGACGATCGGCGCGTTCTGCTCGATGCTCGCGCAGCCGATCGCCGGCCAGATCTCCGACCGCACACGTTCACGGTTCGGCCGACGCGCACCGTGGATCTTCATCGGCTCGCTCGCCGGCGGCCTCGCACTCATCGGCCTCGCGTTCGCGAACAGCCTCGTCGGCATGGTCATCGCGTGGAGCCTCGTGCAGATCACCTACAACATCGCGCAGGGCCCGCTCAGCGCCGTGATGCCCGACCGGGTGCCTCTCAACCGCCGCGGCACCTTCGCCGCGCTCTCGGGTATCGGTCTCATGGTCGGCGCCATCGGCGGCCAGGTCATCGGATCGATGTTCCTCGGCTCGATCGCGGTCGGCTACGTCACCTTCGCCGTGTTCTCGCTCGTCATCCTCACGCTGTTCATCGTCTTCAACCCCGACTACTCGTCGAAGGAGATCGAGCGCGAGCCGTTCAAGGTCGGCGACTTCCTCCGCACGTTCTGGGTCGACCCGATCAAGCACCCCGACTTCTTCTGGGCCTTCACCGGGCGACTGCTGCTCTACACCGGCTACTTCGCGGTGACCGGCTTCCAGTTCTACCTGCTCACCGACTACTTCGGCGTCGAGAAGCCGGGCGAGGTCATCCCGATGCTCGGCCTCATCAGCCTCGCCGGCATCCTGCTCGCGACCGTCGTCTCGGGCCCGCTCTCCGACAGGGTCGGGCGTCGCAAGCCATTCGTCTTCGCCTCGTCGATCGTCACCGGTCTCGCACTCGTGCTGCCGTGGATCTGGCCCGACCTGACCGCATGGATGATCATGACCTTCATCGCAGGACTCGGCTTCGGCATGTTCCAGGCCGTCGACACCGCGCTCATGAGCGAGGTGCTGCCCTCGGCGAAGTCCTTCGCGAAAGACCTCGGCGTCGTCAACATCGCCGCGACCCTGCCGCAGACGCTCGCACCAGGTGTCGCCGGCGCGATCGTGCTCTCGTTCGGTTTCGCCGCACTGTTCCCCGTCGGCATCGTGCTCTCGATCCTCGGCGCGTTCGCCGTGTGGCCGATCAAGGCGGTGAAGTGATGTCGGCGCGCCCCGAAGCGGTCGAAGGTGTCGCCGCGGCATCCGCTGCCCGTCGCCCGCGGTGGCTCATCGTGACCGGCCTCGTCGGTCTGGTTCTCTTCGCCGCCTTCGGGTTCGCCGTCGCGGCGAACCCCGCCGCTCCGTTCACCCAGGCGATGGATGACGCGTGGCGCGGGTTCGTCGGCCTCGCCCCGGGCACCGGCGGCGAGACCTGGGCGCTGCCGATGTTCTTCCAGTACCTCGGTGAGATTCCGGGCGCCGTGCTGACGATCCTGCTGATCCCGATCTGGCTGTTCGTGATCCGGCGCTGGCGCTCGGCGCTGTTCTTCCTCACTGCAGAGATCGTCGGCACCTTCGGGGTCTCGCAGCTCACGAAGAACCTCGTCGACCGGCCGCGGCCGGCGGAGGACCTGGTCGACGGACTGTACGGCCCGCTGTTCCGGGTCGACCACGGTTCATTCCCCTCGGGGCATGCGGTGAGCGCCGGCATCCTCGTCGTCGCGGTCGCGGCACTGCTGCCCGCCGCGAAGCGGCTCGTCTGGTGGATCGTCGGCGCCCTCATCGTCGTCGGCATGATCTGGCAGCGCACGCTCATCAACGCGCACTGGCTCTCGGACGCCGTGTTCGGCATCATCGGCGGCGCCTCTGCGACGCTTGTCATCTGGTGGGCGTTCGCGACCTTGCTGCAGAAGGACTACGGCAAACCCCTCTTCCGGCACAGTATCGCAGCACCGGCAATCGAAGGAGCATCACTTGGACACCACTGACCTGACCAGTACCGGCGCCGGCCTCGAAGCGCCCGCAGCCGACATCGTGGCGGAGCTCACGCTCGAAGAGAAGGCGTCGCTCACGAGCGGCGCGAGCTTCTGGACGACGCAGGGCGTCGAGCGCGCGGGCATCCCGTCGATCGTGCTCACCGACGGCCCGCACGGCGTGCGCCTGCAGAAGGGCAGCGCCGACCACCTCGGCATCGGCGACAGTGTGCCGGCCACGTGCTTCCCGCCGGCCGTCGCGCTCGGCTCGACCTTCGACCCCGAGCTGCTCGAGCGCGTCGGCACGGCACTCGGTGAAGAGGCGTGCGCCGAAGGCGTCGGCGTGCTGCTCGGCCCGGGCGTCAACATCAAGCGCTCGCCGCTCTGCGGCCGCAACTTCGAGTACCTCTCTGAAGACCCGATCGTCTCGGGCGTGCTCGGGGCGGCCCTCGTGAACGGCCTGCAGTCGCAGGGCGTCGGCGGTTCGCTCAAGCACTTCGCGGCGAACAACCAGGAGCACGACCGCATGTCGTCGTCGAGCGACGTCGACCCGCGGCCGCTGCGCGAGATCTACCTGCGCGGCTTCCAGCGCGTCGTCGAGGACGCGCAGCCGTGGACCGTCATGTGCTCGTACAACCGCCTGAACGGCGTCTACACGAGTGAAGACCCGTGGCTGCTGAACACGGTGCTCCGCGACGACTGGGGCTTCGAGGGTCTCGTCGTCAGCGACTGGGGAGCCGTCAACGACCGCGTCGTGGGCCTCCCCGCCGGTCTCGACCTCGAGATGCCGTCGTCCGACGGCCGCTCCGCGGCGAAGCTCGTCGCCGCCGTCGCCGACGGCTCGCTCGACGAGTCGGCGCTCGACCTCGGCGCCCAGCGTGTGGTCGAGCTCGTGCAGAAGGCGGTCGCCGGAGCACGCACTTCGGCAGACTCGGTGGGCGCCGGATACGACGTCGACGCCCACCACGCCCTTGCTCGCGAGGCCGCGGGTCGCGGCGCTGTGCTCTTGAAGAACGACGACGCGATCCTGCCGCTCGACGCCGCGACCTCGGTCGCCGTGATCGGCGCCTTCGCCGAGAAGCCGCGCTACCAGGGCGCCGGCTCGTCGCTCATCAACCCGACGCGGCTCGACAACGCCCTCGACGCGATCACGTCGTATGCGGGCCAGGACAACGTGTTCTTCGCGGCCGGGTTCACGACCGACGGTTCCGACGGCGCCGCCCTCGTCGGCCCCGCGGTCGAGCTCGCCGCGGCGAAGGACATCGTGGTGCTCTTCCTCGGCCTCCCGGGCTCGTACGAGTCCGAGGGGTTCGACCGCGAAGACCTGCACCTGCCCGCAGAGCAGCTCTCGCTGCTCGACGCCGTCGTCGCGGCGAACCCGCGCACGGTCGTCGTGCTCGCCAACGGCGGCGTCGTCGAACTGCCGTTCGCCGATGACGTGCCCGCGATCCTCGAGGGCTGGCTCGGCGGTCAGGCGGGCGGATCGGCCGTCGCCGACGTGCTCTACGGCGCCGTGAACCCCTCGGGTCGCCTCGCGGAGACCATCCCCCTGAGGCTCGCGGACACCCCGGCGCACCTGAACTTTCCGGGCGACTTCGGTCACGTGCGCTACGGCGAGGGCCTCTTCGTGGGCTACCGCTGGTACGACGCACGCGACGCCGCGGTGCGCTACCCGTTCGGGCACGGCCTGTCGTACACGACGTTCGAGTACTCGGACCTGTCGGTGACGGCGAACGGGCCTGCTTCGGATGCCGCGGGGCTGACTGTGCGCGTCACGGTGACGAACACCGGCGACCGGGCCGGCCGTGAGGTCGTGCAGGTCTACACGGGCCTCGCCGTTTCAGGCGTGCAGCGGGCGCCGCGCGAGATCAAGGGCTTCGCCTCGGTCGAGCTCGCGGCGGGCGAGTCGAGAGAGGTGTCGATCGCGGTGCGCCGCGACGACCTCGCGTACTGGGACATCCGCGTCGACCGCTGGGTCGTCGAGCCCGGGGCCTACAGCGTCGAGGTCGGCGCGTCGAGCCGCGACATCCGACTCAGCGCCGTCGTCGACGTCGAGGGCGAGGCCGTGCGCCTGCCGCTCTCGCTCGAGTCGTCGATCGCCGAGCTCGCTGCGGACCCGATCGCGGGTCCGATCGTGATGCAGGCGATGGGGTCGTTCGCGTCGGGCATGGCCGACACCGACGTCTTCGACGAGGGCGGCCTCGACAAGATGATGGCGTCGTTCCCGATCGGCAAGCTCGCGGGCTTCCCGGGCGTGCCCGTGACGCCCGAGCAGATCCAGCAGCTGATCGACCTGTCGAACTCGCAGCGTCGTCCGCAGAACTGAAGGTGCGTGCTCTGGAACAGGTGGCGTGCCGGTGGTAGACCTGTCGGGTGCCCTTCGACGACGAACTCGCTGCATATCGCACCCAGACCATCTGCAGCGACCCCGGACGCATGGCCGCGTGGGTCGGGGAGCCGCGGAGCGACATCACCGAGTTGCAGCGGCTGGCGTCGGGGCTCGTCTTCCACTACCGGGCGACCGGCGACCCCGCGGCATCCGGATTCGGCACTGAGCGACTGGCCGAGATCGACCTGCGCTACGCCGAGGAGCAGCTCGCGCGGCTCGCCGAGCTGCGCGAAGGTCCGCTCGAGGTTCAGCGCACGCCGACCGAGCGCATCCTCGGCTGCTGTCGCGACTTCACCCTGTTGTACGTCTCGCTCGCGCGCCGCGCAGGCGTCCCGGCCCGCTCCCGCGTGGGCTTCGCGGGCTACTTCGACGACGGCTGGTGGATCGACCACGTCGTCGCGGAGGTCTGGGACACCGACGCCGAGCGCTGGCGTCTCGTCGAGCCGCAGCTGCGGGAGGGGTTCGTCGACCCGGCGACGGGGGCACCGCTCGACTTGATCGACGTGCCGCGCGACCGTTTCCTCACGGGCGACGAGGCATGGCTCGCGGCCCGCGCCGGGCGGATCGACCCCGAGCGCTGCGTCGTCGCGCCCGAGCTCGAGCTGCCGGCGCTTCGGTCGTGGCAATACCTCGCGCACAACCTCGTGCTCGACCTGGTCTCCAGAGCGGGGCATGAAGCGCTGCTCTGGGAGACCTGGGGCGTGCTCGACGAATTCATGCACGAGGCTCCGGATGCCGCGCTCGCCGCCGATCTCGATCGCATCGCCGCCCGGCTCGCCGACCCGGCGGTCACGCTCGACGAGGTGCGCGCGCTCGCCGCAGACGCGCGCTTCGCGGTGCCCCAGGTCGTCACGAACCACTCGCCGTTCGACGGCTCGCGCCGGCAGGTCGTGCTGCGCTCGCGCTGACCGTGGAGCACGCTCTTGCGAGGGCCGGGGCGCGGGTCTACCGTGACTCGTACGACGGGTGCCGGCGCGCTGTCGGGCGCGAGATGTGCCGCCCGGATGGGACGGGGCAGGTGACCTCCGCTTCACTCGATGAGGGCCGGGCAGCATTCGCCGAACACCGGTGGGGCGCGGCGTTCGACGCGCTGACGCGTGCCGATCTCGAGCTCGGGCTGACCCCGGTCGACCTCGAGCTCCGCTCGACGGCGTTGCTGCTCCTCGGGCGCGATGCCGAGGGCATCGACGACGCCACGCGTGCGCACGAGGGCTACCTCGAGGTCGAGGACGCCGCGGGCGCCGCTCGCATTGCGACGTGGATCGCCATCTACCTCATGGGCAAGGGCCACGACGCCCGGGCCAACGGCTGGCTCGCCCGCGCGCGGCGGATCGCCGACACGACGGCGGCCGGGGCCCAAACCTCGGCCGCGCTCCTGCTCGTCGCCGCCGCGCTCGACGACCTCGCTGCCGGGGATCCCGCTCGCGCCGCGCGCACCTTCGCCGAGGCGTTCGTGATCGCCGAGCGCATCCGCGACCGGGATGCGACGGCGCTCGCGCAACTCGGTCAGGGCCAGGCGCTGTTGATGCTCGGCGACGCGGTCGGCGGGCTCGCGCTGCTCGACGAGGCGATGGTCGCCGTCACGGCCGGTGAGATCTCGCCCGTGGCATCCGGAGTCGTGTACTGCTCGGTCATCCACACCTGCCACCTGGCGTTCGACGTGCGAAGGGCCCAGCAGTGGACGATCGCGCTCGACCGCTGGTGCGGCGACCGGCCCGAGATGGTCATGTTCAGCGGGCAGTGCCAGGCGCACCGCGCCGAGCTCTACCGACTGCACGGCGCGTGGGGCGACGCGGTCGCGGCGGCGCGGATCGCCCAGGATCGGAACCGGCTCGGCGACTGGACCGGGTCGTTCGGCGCCTGGTACGAGGAGGGCGAGGTGCATCGGCTGCGCGGCGAGTTCGACGCGGCCGAGCGTGCGTTCCACCGTGCCGCCGAAAGCGGGTATCCAGCGCAGCCCGGTCTCGCGCTGCTGCGCCTCGCGCAGGGGAGGGTGCGCCTTGCGCGGTCGAGCATCGATGAGGCGGTGGCCGAGGCCGACCCTGCGACGCGGCGTACCCTGCTCGCCGCGCTCGTCGAGATCGACCTCGCAGTCGGAGACCTCGTGGCGGCCCGGCTCGTCGCCGATGAGCTGGCCGCGGCCGTCGTCGTCGCGGAGACCCCGATGATGCGGGCGGTCGCCGCCGGATCGGATGCGGCTGTGCGGCTGGAGGAGGGCGACGCCCGCGGCGCGCTCCCGGCAGTGCGTGCCGCCTGGGCGTTGTGGCACGAGCTCGACGCGCCCTACGAGGCCGCCTGCTGTCGTGTGCTCGCCGCGCGTGCGGCGCGTGCACTCGGCGACGACGCATCGGCCGCGATGGACCTGGAGGCGGCCCGCGAGGTGTTCGCCGCGCTCGGTGCGGTCCCCGACGTACTGCGTGTGGACGAGCTCGCGCGCCGCTCGCCCGGGAGCGGGTCGACGCAGCTGACCGCTCGGGAGGTCGAGGTCGTGCGCCTCGTCGCCGAAGGCAAGACGAATCGCTCGATCGCGGGCCAGCTCTACCTCAGCGAGAAGACGGTCGACCGACACCTCAGCAATGTGTTCGCGAAGCTCGGCATCTCATCGCGTGCGGCGGCGACGGCGTACGCCTACGAGCACGCCCTGATCTCGCCGTAGCGACGGGCCGGCGGCGACGCTCCATTCGGACGGCCCGAATGGGTGATTCTCCCGATGCCGGGGGCCGGCGGCATCCGTACCGTCGGTTCCATGGATCTCGCCGTGTTCGCCGGCGTTGTTTCGACCGGCCTCTTCGCCATGAGCTACCTGCCCATGCTGCTGAAGGCGGCGCGCACCAAAGACCTCTCGTCGTACAGCCTCGGCAATCTCGCGATGACCAATGTCGGCAACGCCGTGTACTCGCTGTACGTGTTCACTCTGCCGTTCGGGCCGATCTGGTTCCTGCACTCGTTCTACCTCGTCGCGTGCGGGCTCATGCTCGTCTGGTTCCTGCACTACAGCGGAGCCTGGCACCGGTTCGTCGCCCGTCGGCGTGACAGCTGGAGGGAGCGAGCGGCGGCGAACGAGGCGCCGGAAGTGAGCCGCCGGCTCGCGTGAGGGTTGCATCAGGGAGGCACTCATGACCGGTCTGATCGGGTTGTACCGGAACCTGCCGCTGCCGCCGGGGCAGGTCGTCGGCGTCGCGACCGTGATGGTGCTGGAGCGGATTCGGCCGACGCCGATTCGGGGACCGCGGATGCTGCGATGCGCGGTGGGCCTGGCTGCGCTCGCCGCGGGATGCGCGCTGAACGTGTGGGCGCTCGTCGAACGGCAGCGGCGCACGGTCGGCGAGTTTCGACTCGAACAGCCGCAGTCGCTCGTGACGACCGGGCCGTACGCCGTGAGCCGTCACCCCATGTACGTGGGATGGTGGTCCATCCACCTCGCCGCAGGCCTCCTTCGCGGATCGACGTGGGTCGCGGCCACCCTGCCCGCGGCCGCCCTCGTCGAGCACCTCGGCGTGCTCGCGGAGGAGCGCGGACTCGAGCGGGAGTTCGGCGACGAGTTCAGGCGATACCGCGAACGCGTGCCCCGGTACCTGGCGCCCTGGCGACCACGAGCGGCGGCACGGCCGCCTTCGTGAACCACGGATTCGCAGACCGCCCTTGTTTCCCGGCCTCGACGAGCGCAGAGTGGGATGAGCGAGGGAGGTTCCCATGCGTGTCGCAATGGTTCACCCGGATGTCATGCCGATCCTGTCCCCGGGGCGGCATCGCTCGCCACGGCGCGGGGCGTGCTTCATGGAGTTCGCGTCGTATCTCGCGGGCGAGCGCTGGAGCGATCACCCCGCATGCACGCACGGCACCCTCGCGCATCTCGCGCGGCTGGTGAACGACCAGACGAGCGATTCCGGCCGCGCCCGGCTCACATCGCTCATCCCGACGGTGATCGGCCTGACGAGCGACGACCCGCTGCTCGACGTCCTGCTCGCAGTGCGGGCCGCCCACGACGCGTTGCCCATCGCAGCCGAGGAGCGCCAGCGTGCACTCGCCGTCGCGCTGCACGTCGCCCTCGTCGACCTCGCGGAACACCGTTCCGTACTCGTCGCGGAGGTGAGTGCGTCGGCGCGCGCCGCCCTTCGCACCGCTCCCGCGGCCGACGCCTGGGCCATTCAGTTCATCGAGAAGGTCGGTCCGGTGCGCCGCGCGGGGATGAGCGTGCGGCAGTGCCGGGCGGCTGTCACCGGCGCGGTCCACGGGATCTCGCTGGCGTGCGTCGACGACGCCGACGATCGACTCGTCGCGCTGTTGACGGCGGCCGTATCGGTCACGGAACGATTCGTGAACGCCGAGCGTGCGACGGCGGATGTCGCGGTGGACGCTCGGACCCCGGCCCTTACTTCTTGACCGAGCTGCGACCCGACGAGGACTTCGCGGTCGCGCCAGACTTCGCAGTCGCGCCAGACTTCGCGACTGACCCTGCCTTCGCGGCCGACCCGGCCGCACGCGGTGCACGCACCGTCTTGGGCTTGGCGGCGGTCGCCTGCTCCGCGGCATCCGTCATCGGCTTCGGCAGCGCCGTGAAGCGCGACAGCTGCGTGACGTGCTGCGGGCCGAGCTCGTCGAGCGTCGAGACCTCGAGCAGCTTCATCGTGCGGGCGATCTGGCCGCCGAGGATCGAGATCGTCTTGTCGACGCCCTCGCGACCACCGGCCATGAGGCCGTAGAGGTAGGCGCGGCCGATGAGCGTGAAGCGCGCGCCGAGGGCGACGGATGCCACGATGTCGGCGCCCGACATGATGCCGGTGTCGAGGTGCACCTCCATGTCGGAGCCGACCTCGCGCACGACGTGCGGCAACAGGTGGAAGGGGATCGGCGCGCGGTCGAGCTGGCGCCCGCCGTGGTTCGAGAGCACGATGCCGTCGACGCCCTTGCCCGCGAGGATCTGCGCGTCCTGCACGGTCTGCACGCCCTTGACGACGATCTTTCCGGGCCACATGGCGCGGATCGTCTCGAGGTCGTCGAACGAGATGGTGGGGTCGAACATGCCGTCGATGAGCTCGCCGACGGTGCCGCCGGTCGACGAGAGCGAGGCGAACTCGAGCTTCGGGGTCGTGAGGAAGTTGATCCACCACTCGGGGCGCGGGATCGCGTTGACGACGGTCGCGGGGGTGAGCTGCGGCGGGATCGAGAAGCCGTTGCGGGTGTCGCGCAGGCGAGCGCCGGCGACGGGGGTGTCGACCGTGAAGAAGAGGGTGTCGAAGCCGGCGGCGGCGGCGCGGCGCACGAGCTCGTACGACTTCTCACGGTCGCGCATCACGTAGAGCTGGAACCAGTTGCGGCCGTCGGGGTTCGCGGCCTTCACGTCCTCGATCGAGGTCGTGCCCATCGTCGACAGGGTGAACGGGATGCCCGCGGCGCCCGCGGCACCGGCGCCCGCGGTCTCGCCCTCGGTCTGCATCATGCGCGTGAAGCCGGTGGGCGCGATGCCGAACGGCAGGGCGGTCGGGCCACCGAGCACCTCGCGGCTCAGGTCGACCTCGGGCACGTTCCGGAGGATCGCGGGGTGGAACTCGATGTCCTCGAAGGCCTGGCGGGCGCGCTTCAGCGAGATCTCGCCCTCGGCGGCGCCCTCGGTGTAGTCGAACGGCGCCTTCGGCGTGCGACGCTTCGCGATGTCGCGGAGGTCGGCGATCGTGAGCGCCTTGTCGAGGCGGCGCTGCTTCGCGTTCAGCGTCGGCGCCTTGAAGCGCATGAGCTCGGCGAGCTCTTTGGGGTTCGGGAACTGGCGCTTGACCATGGACGGTGCTGCTCTCTCTCGTGTCGCCCGCCGCGAGCGGGCAGTTGTGGTCGTCTTGTTGTGGGTCGGGCGGCATCGAGTGCCCGCTCGGCGGAGGGGTGGGTCAGGGAATGGGGGCAGAGGCAGAGGCAGGGGCAGGGGCAGGGGCAGGGGCAGGGCGAGGGTCGGGGCGAGGGTCGGGGCGGGCTCGAGGGGTGAACGTCTCGGCGTAGTAGCCCGAGATGTGGTCGTGGGTTCGGGTGCGTGCGGACGCGGCATCCGCTCGCCTGATGGCCTCGACGATGCCGCGGTGCTCGCCGCGCAGCCGAGCGGATGTCACGTGCCAATCTGCGATCGCGGCGAGACCCTCGAGGGCATACCCCTCGATGCCGCTGCGCAGGCCCGCCATGGTCGCGGCGATGACCTGGTTGCCCGAGGCCTCGGCGAGCGCGAGGTGGAAGGCCGCGTCGAGCGCGAGGAACTCGGTGGGCGCGAGGTCGGGGGAGTCCATCGCGTCGAGCAGGCGCTCGGCGGGGGCGAGGTCGGGCGGGGCAGCGGATGCCGCGGGGTCGGTGTCGCCGGCGGCGCCCTGGTCGGCCGTGGGGCTGTGGTCGCCGCGCCCCGTGCTGGTGCCGCTCGCGGCCTCGGCGAGTTCGCCCGCGACCGCCGTCTCGAGGATGAGGCGAGTGCGCACGATGTCGGCGACCGGGAATCCGCTCGCCGCGACCTGCAGGCGCATGAGGGCCGACATGCCGCCGCCGGGCGTCGCGATGATGATCGCGCCCGAACTCGGGCCCGAGCCCGCGGCGGTGCGGATGAGCCCGAGCACCTCGAGCACGCGCAGCGCCTCGCGCACGCTCGAGCGGCCGACGCCGAGTTCGGCCGAGAGGGCGCGTTCGCCGGGCAGGCGGTCGCCGGGGCGCAGGGCGCCCTCGAGCAACTGCGTTTCGATGTGCTCGAGCACGGTGCGCCAGGCGCGCGGGGTGTCGGATGCCTCAGCGCCCATGCCGATCGTCCCCTCCGCGCTCGCTCGTGTGTATGTGGTCCGACCACACTAACACGTGTGGTCAGACCACACCCGGTTCCTTCCCACGACCCTTTGCCACTCGCGCGACGCTTTCAAACCCACCGCAGGGGCGCAAACCGTCGCGGGAACGTGCGGGCCAGGGGGCAGGGGCGGGTGCGGGCACCCGCGGGGTCAGTCCTTCGGCGGGCGGATGCGCACGCGTCCTCGACCCGACTCGTCGAGTTCGACGACACCGCCGCGCGACTTCAGGAAGTCGGTGAACGAGGCGAAGCCGAGACGGCGCTCCTGGAAGCTCGGATCCATGCGCATCATCTGGTTCTTCACGGTGCTCGACGACTGCCACTCCTCGTCGTTCTTCGCGTGCAGCAGTTCGAGCGCCTTCATGAGCAGTCTGCTGGGGTTGCGGGGGCTGCCCGCCACGGTGTCGTCGGCCTGGGCGTGATCGGTCGGCGCGACGAACTGGATGGTTCGAGCCGACGCTCGCTTCACGGGCGCGGCGTTCTCACCGGAGTCCGCAGATCCGGAGTCCGCAGACCGGGAGCCCGCAGACCCGGAGTCCGCAGACTGGGGCGAGACGGCCGGGGCCTCGGCCGCGGCATCCGTCACCGACTTCGATGTGGCGCGACGACGCCGGGTCGGGGCGGGCGTCGACTCGGCGACCGGCTCGGCAACCGCTTCGGCGACCGGCGCCGTCGTCGTGCCGCCGCTCGCATCGCCGGCGGCCTTCGCCCGCGTCCGGCGTCCGGTCGGCGCTGCGGGCTCCTCCGCGGGCGCCGCCACCTCCGCCACCTCGTCGTCGCCGACCGCTGCGTCGGTCGCGAGCAGGGTGTCGTAGTCGGCGTACTCGTCGCACGCGGCGGTGAGCGCCCGGCTCGTGCCACCGGCGACGCCGATGCCGACGACGTAGCGGCCGAGGCGCTTGGCCTTCTGCGCGAGCGCGACGTAGTCGGAGTCGCCCGCGACGATCACGATGTGCGAGAGGTCGTCGATGCGGAACATGTCTTCGACCGCGTCGACGGCGAGCCGGATGTCGGCACCGTTCTTCGTCGCCGACAGGGGGAAGAGCTGCACGAGGTCGACCGCGCGGTCGATGAGCTGCCCGCGATAGCTCGCGTTCACGGGGGTCGACCAGTCGGCGTAGGCGCGGGAGATCGCGATCGTGCCGAAGGTCGCTGCGAAGTCGAGCACGGCGTCGATGTCGACGGTCGCCTCGGCGAGCTTCTTCGCCGTCTCGGATCCGGCGGCGGGAGCCTTGCTCGTCGACGTGTCCTTGCGGTAGGCGCTGGCCCGGCGCGATCCCGGGTCGCCGTGCAACTGGTCGTAGCGCGAGATCACGATGTTGTCGAAGTCGAAATAGAGAGCGACGCGGGGTTCTGCCGAAATGGCCATGGGTCGAGCCTATGCCCGGCGCCTGCGAGTTGAACGGGTGCAGCGCGCGGGGCGCGGCACGCGCGCGGCACCTCGCGGGCTGAACCTCACGCCGCGGCGGCCCCGGCGACCACCGCATTGTGCAATTCGTCGCCGTCGACGCCCAGGCGCTTGAATCCGTCATCGATGTTCGTCAGCAGCGCGCTCAGCTGCGGTACACGACGTTGAGGGGAGCGTCGCCACGAAGCATCCGCTCGATCTGCTCTCGCAGCAGCCGCGCCATGCGGGGCATCATCGCGGTCGAGGCGCCGCCGACGTGCGGGCTCACGAGCACATTCGGCAGTGCGAAGAGTGGATGCCCCGTGGGCAGCGGTTCGGGATCGGTGACGTCGAGGGCGAACCGGAGTCGACCGCTCGCGGCCTCGGCGAGGATCGCCTCGGTGTCGGCGACCTTTCCGCGGGCGATGTTCACGACGAGGGCGCCGTCGGGCAGTGCCGCGAGGAACGCCGCGTCGACGAGGCCCATCGTGGCGTCGTTCAGCGGCACGCCGATGATCACGATGTCGGCGTTCGGCAGCAGGCCCGGCAGCTCGTCGATGCCGCGGATGAAGCCCTGCTCGTCGGAGCGGGCGCGGCTCGCGACCCGGGTGAGGGCGACCTCGAACGGCGCGAGCCGCGCCTCGATCGCCCGCCCGACGCCGCCGTAGCCGATGAGCAGCACGCGCCGGTCGGCGAGGCTCTCGTGGCGGGCGGGCGCCCACCGGCCCTCGCCGGCGGCTCGCACGAAATCGGGGATGCCGCGCTGCGCGGCGAGGATGAGCGCGAGCGTCAGCTCGGCGGTCGAGGTCTCGTGCACGCTCGCGGCGTTGGCGAAGACGTGCCCCGGCGGCAGGGCGCCCGGCACATCGTCGTAGCCGATCGACTGCGATTGCACGAGCTGCGTCGTGACCCCCTCGAGTGCCCCGAGCCGGGCGGCTGCGCCCATGTACGGCGGCACGACGAGGTCGATGCGACCCGATCGGTCGGCGGGCGGGGTGCCCGTGAGGTCCCAGACCTCCACTTCGGCGCCGGCCGGCGGGGAGCCGAGCGCCTTCAGCAGGGCCTGCCCCGGCACGGTCACGAGAAGGGAGCGGTCACTCATGCCGCCATCCTCTCAGAGCTGCCGCGTCACACGGCTCGGAGTCATCCTCAACACTGGGTAGTGTGGAACGGCCGCGCGCGACACGCACCCCGCGGCATCCGTCGACAGAAGGGCGCGTGTTGCCGAACCGCACCACCATCGAAGACATCTATGCCGACACGCTGCGGCGCAATCCCGGCGAGGTGGAGTTCCACCAGGCCGTGCGCGAGGTCTTCGATTCGCTCGGACGCGTGCTCGAAAAGAACCCGCAGTACGTGCAGGCCTCGATCCTCGAGCGCATCTGCGAGCCCGAGCGGCAGATCATCTTCCGGGTGCCGTGGGTCGACGACGCGGGCCAGGTGCGCATCAACCGCGGGTTCCGCGTGCAGTTCAACTCGGCGCTCGGCCCGTACAAGGGCGGGCTGCGCTTCCACCCGTCGGTGCTGCTCGGCACCGTGAAGTTCCTCGGCTTCGAGCAGGTCTTCAAGAATGCGCTCACGGGCATGCCGATCGGCGGCGGCAAGGGCGGCAGCGACTTCGACCCGAAGGGCCGAAGCGACGGCGAGATCATGCGGTTCTGCCAGTCGTTCATGACCGAGGCGTACCGCCACATCGGCGAGTACACGGATGTCCCTGCCGGCGACATCGGCGTCGGTGCACGTGAGATCGGCTACCTGTTCGGCCAGTACAAGCGCATCACGAACCGCTACGAGTCGGGCGTGCTCACCGGCAAGGGCGTCACGTGGGGCGGCTCGCTCGTGCGCACCGAGGCGACCGGTTACGGCGCCGTCTACTTCACCGAGCACATGCTCGCGACCCGCGGGCGGTCGTTCGACGGCGCCCGCGTGCTCGTCTCGGGGTCGGGCAACGTCGCGGTCTACGCGATCGAGAAGGTGCACGCCCTCGGCGGCATCGTCGTCGGCGCCTCCGACTCGTCCGGCGCCATCCACGACCCCGACGGCATCGACCTCGAGCTGCTGCGCGACGTCAAGGAGCGCCGCCGCGAGCGCATCTCGGCCTACGCCGACGAGCGCGGCGGGCGGGCGAAGTTCCTGCCCGGGGCATCCGTCTGGGACATCGACAGTGCCGACCGCATCGACGTCGCACTGCCGTGCGCGACGCAGAACGAGATCTCGGAAGCGCAGGCCGTCAAGCTCGTCGCCTCGGGCGTCGTCGCCGTCGCCGAGGGCGCGAACATGCCGACGACGCCGGGCGCGCTGCGGGTGCTGCGCGAGGCCGGCGTGCTCTTCGGCCCCGGCAAGGCCGCCAACGCCGGCGGCGTCGCGACCTCTGCGCTCGAGATGCAGCAGAACGCGTCGCGCGATTCGTGGGGTTTCGAGCACACCGAGGAGCGGCTGTCGGAGATCATGGCCGGCATCCACGAGCGCACCGCGGCGACCGCCGAGGAGTACGGGGTGCCGGGCGACTACGTGGTCGGCGCTAACATCGCGGGGTTCACGCGCGTGGCGGATGCGATGCTCGCGCTCGGCGTGATCTGAGAGTCGCCTCACGAACGGCCGCGGCCGCGGCATCCGGGGATGCC
>NZ_JBSHJY010000007.1:0-98550 GCF_053619715.1 Agromyces sp. NPDC055520
AACTCGCTCGGGTAAGGCTTAGGCACAGCAACATCCTTCCAGCCCGCCCCGAAGAGCAAGCCAACTCAGATGTCACCTACTCGTGCAGCAGACCCGTGTACTGGTACTCGAAGACTGATAAATGGATCTTCAACGACGACGCCATCCGTGAACAGCACTCGCAGAAGACGGTGGGCAACTTCAAGTCTGGCTTGGCTGGTTCGGGGTTTGTAGTCGACGACTACGCGCTCGATGCTGGAGGGAAGATCCCGGAGGACTGGTGGGTGATGGCGATCGCCGGCCGATATCCAATCGACGGAAAGAAGCGCGTCGGGTACGCGACGGAGAAGCCTTGGCCGCTCATCGAGCGGATCGTTAAGGGAAGCTCAAACCCGGATTCAATTGTCGCGGACTTCTTCGGTGGGTCGGGGATCACAGCCGCGGTAGCCGAGTCGCTCGGACGCACCTGGGTCACTACTGACCTCGGGAAACCGTCCACCATGATCATGCGCAAGCGTCTAATCGACTCGGACGCAAGGCCGTTCCTTTACCAGGCCATCGGCGACTATCAAGTCGAGCAAGCTCGTTCGACACTTGGGCGGAGCTTTCGCGTCGGCGACCTCTCGAAAGTCGTTCTCGATGTGTACGGCGCGCTGCCCCTCCCGCTTGAGGAGAACGTCAACAGCAGCCTTGGCAGGCTGCCCGGTACCAAGACGCTCGTTATGGTCGACAGCCCGGCGCGGCTCACGACGATCTCGACGCTGCGACGTGCACAGGGCCTCCGCGAGGTCAAGATGGGCGGCTTCGACAAAGTAACTGTCCTCGGCTGGAACTTCGCGGCCGGCATCGGCCAGGACATTGCCGACCTCAACGACGACAAGCTCGAGGTGCTCGTGATTCCACCGGATCTCCTCGACCGACTGAAGAAGAAGGGCGCTGACAAACTCGCGTCCGAAGTGCGCTTCTCGAGCCTCCAGTACCTCCAGGCCGAAGTGGTCACCCGGATTCAGGATGGTGATGGTGAGTCGCTGTCTGTCAGCTTGCAGAACTACATCCTGCTGTCTCCTGACGCCATCAATCTCGACGAGAAGAATAGAGCCGCGCTTCAGAACATCGCGAATACCGAACCACTCGCCCTTATCGAGTACTGGGCAGTTGACCCGGACTACGACGGTGAAATGTTCCGTTCCGTTTGGCAGGACTATCGCGGCAACACCGACAACGATGCAGATCCGCTGCGCGTCGTGACCACAGCCACGCTCGACCTTGCTCGACGTGACGGACCCCGGACGATCTGTATTCGCGCCGTTGACGTGTTCGGGTTCGAGTCCGAAGTGGTCATCCCGAACATCGAGGTGTCGGCATGAGCGGGTTCGCTGACTTCCCTCTTGCCAAGGGTCTGAGTGCGCTGCTCGCACCGCAGATCCCTGACCTAGTGACTGGTGACGGCGCTCCCATCCTCGAGCAGGTGACGCCCGTGACGGCCGAACTCCTTCGTTTCTGGTTCGAGCAGGACTACTGCGACACTCGTTTCCTCAACTTCCACGAGGGCCAGCGCCAGGCAATCCTCAACATCATCTACGCGCACGAAGTGCTCGGTACGACTCGACTTCGCGACCTTTACGAGGCCGTCGCGGGGGAGTACCTGCTACAGGGCGGAGTGCTCGGCGAGGTCACTCGTCAGCGTCATGACTACCCGAAGTACGCCGCGAAGATGGCGACCGGTACAGGCAAGACGTGGGTGCTCAACGCCCTACTGATCTGGCAGCACCTCAATAACGTCGCGAACCCCGGCGACCCGCGTTTCTCGAGCAACTTCCTGCTCGTTGCGCCCGGCCTCATTGTGTACGAACGTCTGCTCGATTCGTTCATGGGCAAGGAACACGACGGTGAGCGAGATTTCGCATCGAGCGACATCTACGCCCAGCGCAACCTGTTCGTTCCCGAGAATTACCGCACGAAGGTCTTCGCCTTCCTCCAGTCCTCTGTCGTGACCAAGACCGAGATCGGTCGCAAGGTCACGGGCTCCGGCATCATCGCCATCACCAACTGGCATCTTCTCGCTGGTCAGGAGGATCCTGACTTTCTCGATGATGAAGATGGCATCGATGCGCCCGGCGTGGAGATCAGCCCGAAGGAAGCGGTTCAGCGCATCTTCCCGCTCACGCCGGGTACGTCCGCCGGCAACGCGCTCGATACGCTCGACCGCCGCTATGCGCGCGGTGGCCCGCTCGAGGCGTTCAAAGACCTCCCGAGCCTAGTGGTCTTCAACGACGAAGCGCACCACATTCATGAGGTGAAAAAGTCCGAGGAGGTTACGGACGTCGAGTGGCAGAAGAGCCTCACGGAGATCGCGTCGACCAAGGGCACGCGCTTCATGCAGTTCGACTTTTCTGCAACGCCCTACAACGAGGTCGGATCAGGCAAGAACAAGAACAAGGCCTTCTTCCCGCACATCGTCGTCGACTTCGATCTCACCTCGGCGATGAAGGCTGGGCTTGTGAAGGCGCTCGCGCTCGACAAGCGCAAAGAGGTCGCCGCACTGCCGCTCGACTTCCGAGCCGAACGCGACGAGCAGAACGCGGTCACGGGGCTTTCAAACGGACAGCGCGTCATGCTGCGCGCCGGCCTGCGCAAGCTTCAGATCCTCGAGAGTCAGTTCAAGGATGCGGATGCGGGAAAACACCCGAAGCTACTGGTGATCTGTGAGGACACGACCGTGTCGCCGCACGTCGAGGAGTTCCTCAAGACGACCGGTCTCTCCGAGGACGACATCCTCCGAGTCGACTCTGGACGTAAGGCGGAGCTCGGCGCGAAGGACTGGGAGCCCGTCCGCGAGAAGCTGTTTGACGTCGACAAGCACAAGCAGCCGAAGGTCATCATCTCGGTTCTCATGCTCCGTGAGGGCTTTGACGTCAACAACATCTGCGTTATCGTGCCGCTGCGCTCCTCGCAGGCGTCAATCCTCTTGGAGCAGACGATTGGACGCGGCCTGCGCCTAATGTGGCGCGGCAACGATGCTATCGACGAACTCAAGGCCGAGACGCGCGAGCGCATCGCCAAGCGCATAGAGCCGAACAACTACTTCGACGTACTCTTCGTCGTTGAACACCCGGCCTTCTCGGACTTCTACGATGACCTGCTCAATGGCGGCCTGGCAGTCGAAGTTGGTGACGATGGAGAGACCAGCACCTCTGCGACAGGCGACCTTGAATTCGTCGATCTGCGTCCGGGCTATCAGGCGTATGACTTCGAGATCCCGATCATCATCCGCGACGCGGACGAGGAACTGCGCGAGCCGAGCATCAACCCGCTAACGCTCCCTATGAGTCGCTTCCCGCTCGACCTCATGCTCAAGCAGATCGGCAATGGAGATCGCTTCGTCTCCGAAGACCAGCAGACCGGCGCGCAGTTCGGCGACTACCGCGTCGATGGAGGGGTGCTCACTGCCACCGGATACAACGACTATCTGTCGCGGATGACCACCCGCGTCACAGAAGCGCTCGGCCGGAACATGACCACGTCAGCGAAGAAGTACCGCGAGATCAGTCAGTTCCCGATTCTCCAGTCTTATCGCCCGCTGCTCGTCGGCTGGATCGACACCTACATCCGCAAGCGCATGTTCGGCGAGACCTTCGACCCGCTCGAAGACGAGAACTGGCGCGTGCTGATGCTCGACGACGTGGCGCACGAGTTGGCAGGCACGTTCGCTACCCTGCTCGTCGAACTGCAGGAGAACCAGGAAGTCGACTCCGCGGTCGTCCATTACCGCAAGCTCTCTGACGTCGCGACGATCCCTGTCCGTGCGAGCTCGGCGGCCGAGGTCAACAAGTGCATCTACGAACGCCTGCCAATCCCGACGAAGAGCGGCGGCCTCGAACGCCTTTTCATCCATTGGGCCGACGCCGACTCTGCGGTCGAAGCACTCGCGAAGGTGCACGAGTACCGTCACGACTTCCTCCGCCGGCCTTACCTCAAGGCCGACGGCATGCCCGCGCAGTACTCGCCAGATTTCCTGGTGCGCACCGGCGACGACATTTATGTCGTCGAGACGAAGGCGCAGTCTGCTCTGAGCGACGAGAACGTCAAGCGCAAGCAGCGGGCTGCCCTCGCCTGGTGCGAGCAGATCAATGAGTTGTCTGAGGAGCAGCGTGACGGACGACTCTGGCATTACGTCCTACTGGGCGAGACCATCGTCAAGGACTGGAAGAAGAAGAACGCCCGTGCGAGCGAGCTGCTCGACTATGCACGTCTACGTCGCTCCAGCACTGCACGTCAGGAGAAGCTCATTTGACCTCGACAGCAGATCCTCGGGGTTCCATGTGGCGTCGGTGGGATCCGCATATCCACGCGCCCGGAACTGCGCTCAACAACCAGTTCGGCGCCGACGCGTGGGAGCCTTACCTCGATCTCCTCGAGAAGTCCGAACCACGGATCGAAGTGCTCGGGATCACTGACTACTACAGCATCGACGACTATGAGGTCGTCCTCGGACACAAAACAGCTGGTCGTCTGCCCGACGTTGGCCTTGTCTTCCCGAACGTTGAGCTTCGACTTCCCACCGCAACCGGTAGCGATCATCCCGTAAACATCCCGCCAGCAGGCCTATTTGCTCGGTGTGCTGCTGGCTCGCGGCGGCCGCCCGACCGGCGCCGATGAGCTCATCGAGCTGATCTGGGGTGAGGATGCCCCAGCGAGCGCTCTGAACGTCATCCACAAGTACGTCGGGTCGCTCCGCCGGATCCTCGAACCCGAACTGCTCCCTCGAGGAACAGGGTCATTCCTGCTGAGGCGAAGCAGCGGCTACCTGTGCACTGCCGGATCAGACATCCTCGACCTGGCGAAGTTCCGGCAGTCCACCGTCATCGCTCGGGCCGAACTGGCCGCAGGCGATCACGCCGCGGCCCTCGACTCCTACCTCGCGGCGGTGAGCCTCTGGAGTGGTCCCGCCGGCGACGGTTGGGCGCACGCGCCGGGCGCCGCGCCGATCTTCGCCGCGCTCAACGACGAGTACTTCCAGGCCTGCATCGAGGCAGCCGGAGTCGCGCAGTCGCTCGGCAAGCCCGAGCAGGTCCTTCCCGCACTGCACCTCGCCGCCGCGATGGCGCCGCTGCACGAGCCCGTGCAGGCCAGCCTCGTCACCGTTCTGGGGCGCGCGGGCCATCAGGCAGAGGCGCTGGCGGTGTTCGACGTCGTTCGCAGACGCCTCGCCGACGACCTCGGCATCGACCCGGGAGCGACACTGCAGGCCGCCCACCAGGGCGTGCTCGCCCAGACTTGGTCGACTCGCACCGCACCCGCCGGCCCGCCGGCTCACCCGCCCGCCGACGCAGTTGCGCGCCGGCCGGCCGACTCGGCCGCGAGCTCGGGCGAGGATGTCGCGACCCATTCCTCCTCGACGGCTCCCCGAGTGGCAACGGCGCCCAGTGCCACCGACCGGCTCGTCGGCCGGGCCGACGAAATGGCGGCACTGGGTCGCGCTGTCGAGCCGGCCCTCCTCGGCGGAACGGCGGTCGTGCTCGTCGAGGGCGAGCCCGGAGCCGGCAAGAGCAGGCTGCTCGCCGAATCGGCCCATCACGCCGCAGCACGCGGCGCCCTTGTCGTCTGGGGTCACTGCCTCGAGGGCGAGGGCACGCCGACGATGTGGCCGTGGGTCGAGGTGGTGACCAGCCTGCTCGACGCGCTGCCCTCATCCCGCCGCGAGACGTGGCTGGCGCGCGATATCGGCCGTTTCGTGGGCGTACATCGTGACGAGGCATCCGCAGCGCCCGACGGCAATGCCCGGTTCCGCCTTCTCGAACAGCTCGTCGAGCTGATGGCCGAGTCGGCGACCGAACGGCCCGTCGTGCTGATGATCGACGACCTGCAGTGGGCCGAGGCGACCGCGTTGCAGCTCCTCGACGCCGTCATCGCTCGACTGCCCGACCGCACCGCCATCGTGGGGGCACTGCGCAATCGGGGTCCGACACCCGGCGTCGAGCTGGTCCGAACGCTGGCCACGGCCAGTCGCGCCACTGGCCACAGGAGGGTCCTCGTCAGCCCCCTGAACACGACGGAGGTCGCCGAGCTCGTGCACGTGCAGAGCGGCGTCGTCCCCACCGCCGATGCGGTGAAGCTGATCCACGAACGCACCGCCGGCAACCCGTTCTTCGTGCAGGAGCTGGGGCGACTGCTGGCAGACAGCCTCGGTTCGACGGAGTCCGTGCTGGCAGCCGGCGTGCCGGGTACTGTTCGCGACGTGGTTCGCGATCGGCTCGCCGTGCTCGACGACCACACCCGATCGCTCCTCGAGGTCGCGGCCCTGATCGGCCGCGACGTCGAGCTGATCCTGCTCGCCGAGGCGGCATCGTCAGACGTGGCCCCCTGCCTCGAGCGACTCGAACCCGTTCGCGCACTGGGCTTCATCGGCCCCGTGCCCGAAGACCCATTCTCGTACCGCTATACGCACGACCTTGTGCGCCAAGCGGTCTCGGAATCCGTCTCTCCCGGTCGGGCCGCAGCTATCCACGGCCGCATCGCCGATGCGATCGACGTGGTCGGCATCCGAGACGAATCCGCGTCCGAGCGACTGGCCCACCACCTGTGGACGGCGGGTCCCGTGACCGACCCGGCCCGAACCGTCGCAGCCCTTGTCGCCGCCGGCGAGCGGGCGACCGCGAAGACGTCGCTCGAGGCGGCCGAGCGCCACTTCGGTTCAGCGGTCGAGCTGGCACGCAGATCGTCTCTCATCGAACCCGAACTCGCCGCGATCTCGCAGCTGATCGCGGTCGTCGGAATGCGCTCGATGTATGGCATCGCTTCCGTCAGCCTGCTCGAGCGGGCAGAAGAGCTCGCGCGCCGTCTCGGACGGGAGCGCGAAGCCGCCGGCTTCCTGTTCTCGCGATGGACCGCGCACGGCCAGGCCCTCGAGCTCGACCGAAGCACGCCACTCGTCAACGACCTCGACCGGCTCGCGTCGACCTCGGACGACCCCGTCGTGCGCACCTACGGAAGGACGGCCGCGGGAATCCACCAGTGGTGCGTCGGGAACATCGGCGAGTCATTCCGCAGGCTGGACGCCATCAGCTCCGACCTCCTTCCGGAAACCAGCGCCCACGAAGGCGACCCGGTCCACGACGGCGTGCAACTGATGGCGGCCGGCATGTTCGCCGAGATCGCGGGCTACCATGGAGAAACGGCACGAGCGCGAGCAGTGTTCGCCAGGCTCACGACGGCGGCGGGCGAGGATCCGTACGCCGTCACCGTTGCGACCTCGTTCGAGGCCCGAACCGCCGCGGTCGTCGGCGATGCACTCACGGCGCTGCATGCGGCGGAACGCGGCATCGCAGCCGACCCGGAGTTCTCCTTCACCTCCCTCGGAACGTATCTGAGGTTGGCCAGGTGCTGGGCGTTGGCCATGACCGGGCAAGACCCTGAGGCCGCCGCAGACGAAGCCGAGCAATTGATTCGCGCCAACCTCACCAGCCCGGTACGCACCTGCGTGTCCACCTGGTTCGCACTCCTGGGCGAGATGCGACTGGCAGCAGGGTCGCTGGAGGCGGCCGCGGGCGCGATCGAACAGGCAGAGGAATGCCTCGAGCGCCACGGACAGCGCTCCTCCGAAGGACTCGTGATCCTCCTTCGCGCGCAGCTGACCAGCGCCGCGGGCGACGGCCGAGCCGCCATCCGTGAGGCCGAGCGAGCGCGCGCTCTCTCCACCGAGCGGGAAGCACACCTCTTCGCCCGCCGCGCCGAGCGATTCCTCGCCGAACTGCAGCGCTGAACGGGCACCGCCCGCGCGATCCACGATCTCTTCACTGTCACTCCACTGCGTCCTCATAGCTTCAGAACCAGGAGCACAGCCGGGATCAGCCCACGCTGGCCCGCCATCCGGAGGTCGAAATCATGCCAAGATCCGTCGTCTTCATCCATGGCCTGTGGATCCACTCGGTCTCCTGGCGTCCCTGGCAGGACCTGTTCGAGGAGCGGGGATACCGCACGCTTGCGCCGGGCTGGCCGGGCGAGGCCGATACCGTCTCCGCCACCCGCGCCGACCCCGAACGCGTGGCCGGCCCCGGCGTGGACG
Source organism: Agromyces sp. NPDC055520 (assembly GCF_053619715.1). NCBI lineage: Bacteria > Bacillati > Actinomycetota > Actinomycetes > Micrococcales > Microbacteriaceae > Agromyces > Agromyces sp. NPDC055520. The sequence goes on from NZ_JBSHJY010000007.1 coordinate 8,045, forward strand.
CGATCACCGATGCCTACGCGCAGGTGCTCAGCGAGCTGCCCGAACCGCCGATCGTGATCGGGCACTCCTTCGGGGGCCTGATCGCCGAGAAGCTGATGGACCGGGGCCTGGCCGCCGGTGCGGTGTGCATCTCGCCCGCGCCGATCAAGGGCGTCCGAGCCGTACCGTTCAGCCTGCTGCGTTCGAGCTTCCCGGTTCTGAAGAGCCCGGGCAACAAGCGCAAGTCGGTGACCCTGACGCCGGACCAGTTCGCGTACGCGTTCGGCAACGCGCTCCCCGCAGAGGAGACCGCGGACCTGTTCCGTGACCTCACGATCCCATCCCCGGGTCGACCGCTCTTCGAGGCATCCTCCGCGAACCTCCACAAGAGTTCGCCCACCGCGGTCGACCTGCACCGCGAGCGCGGCCCGGTCCTGCTGATCGCCGCGGGAAAGGACCACACGGTGCCGGCGGTCGTGGTGCGCGGCGCTCGCGACCTCTACGCCGACACGCCGTCGACCACCGACCTCCGTGCATACGAAGACCGGGGTCACAGCGCTCCGTTCGATCACGGATGGCGTGAGCTCGCCGAGGACTCCCTCGTCTGGCTCGAGAACCAGGGGCTGAAGCCATGACCGAGGGGCATCGGATGCCTCGCGCCGAGCGTCTCGAGATCGAGCCCGGGCCTGCTCGAAGCGATGACTACCGGCTCGACCCGGATCAGCTGGCCCGACTGGCCGAGTACGGGTACCGCGAACAGGTTCGGCCGGGCCAGGTCCTCTCCCGAACGGGAGATCGCCGGTACGACCTGTTCCTCGTCGAGTCGGGGTCCATCGACGTGATCTGCGATGCCAACTCCGTTCGCCCCGAGCGGACCATCTCCACCAGGGGCGCGGGCGATTTCACGGGCGAGCTCGGCATGCTCACCGGCCAGCTCGTCTTCTTGACCCTCCGCGTTCAAGAGCCGGGAGTCGTCGTGCGCATCGGCCAGGACGGGTTCCGCGCGGCCATGAACGAGCAGGCCGACATCGCGGATGTGCTGCTGGCGGCCTTCGGGCAGCGTCGACGTGTGATCCTCGACATGGTGAGCAGCGTCGCGGAGATCGTCGGGGCATTCGACTGCGCCGACAACCGAGCCCTGCGCACCTACGCGGCCCGGCAGCAGCTGCCGCATACAGCGGTCGACGCGGATTCCATCGCCGGACAGGCGCTCCTGTCGGCTCACGGGCTGACCACGGCCGACCTGCCGGTGGTGCTCGTCGCAGATCAGGTGCTGAGGCGCGCCACGCCGCACGACCTCGCAGGCGCCGTGGGGTTCACCTACGCCCCCGGCGGCAACGACGTGGATCTCGTGGTGATCGGAGCAGGCCCAGCGGGGCTCGCGGCCGCGGTGTACGCCGCCTCCGAAGGACTCGTGACGGTGCTGTTCGACACGATCGGCGCCGGCGGGCAGGCGGCGACCAGCTCGAGGATCGAGAACTACCTCGGCTTCCCCCGCGGCGTGAGCGGAGACGAGCTGGCGCAGAGCGCCTCGATGCAGGCGCTGAAGTTCGGCGCGCAGCTCTACACGCCCTGCGAAGTCGTCGGACTCAGCCCGTCGGGGCCGGCCGAATCGACGGTGACACTTCGGGACGGCGCTCAGCTCAGGGCACGCGCGGCGATCATCGCGACCGGTGCCCACTACCGCCGGCTGAACGTGCCCCGTCGCGACCACTTCGAACGACTCGGGCAGATCAGGTACTCGGCGACCGAACTCGATGCGCGCGATTGCCGATCCCAGCCGGTCACTGTCGTCGGAGGGGCCAACTCGGCCGGTCAAGCAGCCCTCTTCCTAGCCTCGCGAGGGTCCCGCGTCGACCTGGTGGTGCGTGGAGCCGGCATCGACGCGAGCATGTCCGCGTACCTCGCCCGGCGCATCGAAGCCCAACCTCTGGTGCGCCTGTGGGTGCAGACCGAGGTCATGGAATTGATCGGCGCCGACACGCTCGAGGCGGTGGTGCTCCGAGGTGGGAATGGGGCCCCCGAGCGGCGCGAGAGCGCCATCGTCTTCTGCCTCATCGGCGCCGTTCCCGACACCGGCTGGCTGGTCGACGTCGCTCGGGACGACGACGGGTTCATCCTCACCGACACGCAGCTCGCGGCGCAGGAGCCGGCCGCGGCGACCGCGGGCGACCTGTTGCCATTCCAGACCAGCGCCGGCCGCGTCTTCGCCGTGGGTGACGTGCGAGCAGGATCGATGAAGCGGGTGGCCTCCGCCGTCGGCGAGGGCGCCGGCGCCGTGGCATCCGTTCACAAGCTGCTGGCCCGGGACCGGGTGCCGCGATGATCACGAACCTCCCGGCCGACAGCGCGGCGTACGCCGACCTGATGTCGTCCGATCCCGTGTTCGAAACGCTCGTGCGCCGAGTCGGTACCCCGAACCCGTTCGAGTTTCCCGACGGTGGACGCACGGCGAACAACCCGTTCGCCGGCATGGCGCTACATGTTCTGGCGCAGCAGATCTCGGTGAGCGTCGCGCTCGTGCTGTACGACCGACTCACCGCCGCGATCGGTGGAACCCCGACCGCGGAACGCCTGCTGCTCCTCGACGTCGATCAGATGCGGGACCTGGGCACCTCGCGCGCCAAGGCGAGCTACCTTCGAGAGCTCGCCTGGCAGGTGCACACCGGAGCGCTGGACTTCGAGCGCGTGAACGAGATGCCGGACGCCGAGGCGATCACTGTGCTGACACGCGTGAAGGGCATCGGCCCGTGGAGTGCGGAGATGTTCCTCATCCACCAGCTGAAGCGGCCCGACGTGCTGCCCGCCGGCGACCTCGGGATCCGCCGGGCCATCAGGCACGCCTTCGCCCTCGACGACACGCCGACCCTCGACGACGTGCGACGACGCGGTAAGGCTTGGGCGCCGAACCGCACGTACGCCGCAGCCCTGCTCTGGGGGTCGATGCGCGCGTGGCCGGAGTGAGCGAGGAGCGGCGCGGCGGTGCGTTATCCAAGCTTTGTTCCGGGGGACATCTTGCGACATTCCGGACTCGGTTCGCCCCTCGGGGGTGACATCCCGTGTGGTGGTGGGGTTTCCGGCAGGGTCCCCGGCGCCGTAGACGTAGGTGAGCCATCGTGCGATGGTCAGTGAGAACTGTCAGGGGGCAGTTGGTGTGGCGGCGTAGGTCGAAGGTCCCGTTGCCCCCTCATCGTGACGCGGACGATGGGTATTCAGACCAGTGCGGGAATCCAGCGGAGGAATCATGAAGGCAGCGGTGTATCACGGACCGGGTTCGATCACCTGGCAGGAGGTGCCTGCGCCTCAGATTCAGAAGCCCACGGACGCGATCGTCAAGATGGAGACGACGACCATCTGCGGGACGGATCTGCACATCCTCAAGGGAGACGTACCCACTGTTGAGGCCGGACGCATCCTCGGCCACGAAGGTGTCGGCGTCGTCACCGAGGTCGGCGAGGCTGTGACAGAGATCACGGTCGGAGATCGCGTCATCGTCTCGTGCATCTCGGCCTGCGGGAAGTGCGGGTACTGCCTCGAGGGCATGTACTCTCACTGCCTCGCTGACGAGGGGGCACCGGGGATCGGCTGGATCCTCGGACACCTCATCGACGGTACGCAAGCAGAGTACGTACGAGTACCCTTCGCCGAGACCTCGCTCCACAGGATGCCGGAGGGGGTCGTAGCCGAGGAGGCTGCGATGATCAGCGACATCCTGCCCACGGGGCATGAGATCGGCATCAGGTACGGCGCGGTCAAGCCCGGCGATGTCGTCGCGGTCATCGGCGCCGGCCCGGTCGGGCTCGCCGCGATGACGACAGCCGCCCTCTACGGACCGAGCCGCGTCATCGCGATCGACATCGACGCCAACCGGGTCGAGCAGGCGAAGCGCTTCGGCGCAAGCGACGGTGTCGTCTCATCGGACTCGGACTGGAAGGAGCAGGTTGTCGCCCTCACGGATGGTCTCGGCGTGGATGTCGCCATCGAGGCTGTCGGCGTGCCCGCGACCTGGGACATGTCGCTGGCCATCGTGCGGCCGGGCGGCCACGTCGCCAACGTCGGCGTACACGGCAAGCCGGTGAGCTTCCCGCTCGAGACGGCGTGGATCCAGAACCTGACGATCACTACCGGACTCGTCAACACGAACACGTCGCGCATGCTCATCAAGCTGCTCGCGCAGAGACGACTCGACGTCGGCGGCTTCATCAGCCACCGCTTCGCGCTCGAGGACATCATCGATGCCTACGACACCTTCGGCCGCGCGGCGGAGACGAAGGCGCTCAAGGTCATCCTCACGGCATGAGTGTACGGAACAGTGCGCCTCGGGCGCGCCCCGATCATCTGCTCTCGTCGCGATGCTCGAAGTGCCGCACTGTGGCGTCGGGCCCTGGGAAGATGAGTGATTCATGGCCATTGTCTGACCACCGCACCACGTACGGCGGGGCACCACTCCGACCTCGGATCTCAAGGATCTCGCCCTCGCGCACGCTGCCCTCCAGCTGGGGACTGCGAACGATCAGCTCGTCTCCGATGGTGGCAAACACGCTCGGCTCCCTCTCGAGCTGCTCATTCCGACAGCTCCGGCTCCGCATGCTGCCCGCCCACAGGCGGCACCACGACGGTCGCGCAGCGCGCGTTGGTGACCAGCGCGTGGCTGACTGATCCGAGGAACATCCTCCGCACCGCGCTCAGACGGCGGGAACCGACGAACACCGTCGCGCGCTCCTGCGCCCGCTTCAGCAGCGCTCGCGCCGTCGGGCCGGATTCGACGTGCGTCACGACGGTGAGGTCGGGGTGCTCGGCGAGCGCCGGTGCGAGGGCACGGTCGAGAATCTCGGCGTCCTCCGCCACATCGTGCGTCCGAACGCCCACGTGCACCGCGTGCAGCGTGTCGCCGCGCGCGTCGGCGTAGTCAGCCGCCAGCCGGCAGAGCCGCTCGGCCGGGGCGTCGTGATCGACCGCGACCATCACGCCGGACCTGAGGAGGGAATCACCGATCGGAACGATGGCGACGGGCCCGTCCGCCAAGCCGGCCAGTCGCGCGCCCAAGCGCGAACTGTGCGAGTACTCCTCCGTGTGAGCGTTTTCGGCCCCGACCACGACGAGGACGTCGCCGCGCGCTCGGTCTGCGAGGACTTCACCGGCCTCACCGAGTATGGCGACGGCTTCGATGTCGAGCAACGGATGCTCCGTGGCTGCACGTCTCGCCCGCGCAGCGACGTTCGCCCTGGCCGTCGCGAAGGCTTCGTCCACGTCTCTCCCTTCGGTGACGGAATCCACATCCACGGCGTGCAGGAGGATGAGCCGCCGCATCCCGACCGGCTGCAATTCGGCTCGGTCGATCGCCCACTCGAGTGCCGTCTCCGCCGTGCTGCTGCCATCCCAGCCGACCACTGTCGTCTCGTGCATCTCATCCTCCAGTTTCTCAGTGGCTACAGCCTTGCGCCTCTGGATGCCGGAGACGAGGCAGAAGGTCCCGTGGATCGCGCGTCACCGGGCGTCCGGTTCCTGGACCACGAGGACGAGCGACCCGCGTGCTCGGCCCTGTCGGATGTCGTCGATAGCAGAGTCCAGTGCTTCGAACGGCACCGTCGTCGCGCTCGGGCGCAACCCCAGGTTCGCGGCGAGATCGAGGAGCCGGCGCCCGTCGTCCCGGGTGTTCGCCGTCACCGTGCGCAGGTCTCGTTCCCGGAAGAGGGAGGCGTCGTACGACATCGATGGGATGTCCGACATCTCGATCCCGGCGAGCACCACCGTGCCGCCGCTGCGGGTCGCTGCGAGCGCGACGGGAACGAGCCCGCCGGCCGGAGCGAAGACGATGGCCGAGTCGAGCGATTTCGGCGGCGGAGCGGCTTCCTCGCCGACGAACTCCGCTCCGAGTTCCTGTGCGAGTGCGCGGTTCTGTTCGCCCCGCGTCATCACGGCGACGGTGGCTCCCGCGGCCATCGCGATCTGGGCGACGAGGTGTGCGCTGGAGCCGAACCCGTAGAGGCCGAGCCGGCCGCCCGGTGGGAGGTTCGCCCGGCTGAGGGCCCGGAATCCGATGATACCCGCGCACAGCAACGGTGCGGTCGCGACCGGGTCGGCGTCAGCCGCCAGGTGATAGACGAACGCGGCCGGCGCGGCGAGCATGTCGGAGAATCCGCCGTCGGCGTCCCAGCCGGTGTACTCCGACCGGGGGCACAGGTTCTCCGAGCCCGATCGGCACCAGCGGCAGACGCCGCAGGTACCGCGCAGCCATGCCACGCCCACGAGATCCCCGATTGCGACGTCCGCGACCTCGGCGCCGAGCTCCGTGACGCGGCCGACGATCTGATGGCCGGGTGTGACGCCGGGCCGATGCACCGGAATCTCCTGGTCGATCACGTGCAGGTCGGTGCGGCAGATTCCACAGGCGATGACCCGAACGACCACTTCGCCACGAGCCGGAACCGGAACCGGCGCATCGACGAGTTCGAGGGTGCCCGCGGACGTTCCTGTTCGCCATGCGCGGATGCTGTCCACAGCCATCTCCTGTCGTTCGATTCGTCGCCCGATCTCGGCCGATCCGGCGTCTTCCCGACCATCGATCTGCACAGCACGAGCGCGGGCATGTCGATCACCTTCCGTGATGCAGTCTCTGGTGCGCGACGCGTGCCAAGTAGGGCGAAGGTCCCACGGTCCGGGCGCCGGGCCGCGGGACCTTCGACCCGACAGACATCAGTGCCCGACTGCAGAGTGAAGGGGTCGAAGGAGGCTCACATGTCCACGTTTCCACCTGCTGCATCGGGTTCCCCGGGTACATTTCCGGCCCAGGCGAGCGGCCCGTCCGACAGATCCTTCGTCGCAACCTGGATGTTCTCGTGGCTGCTGGGATTCCTCGGTGTCGACCGCTTCTATCTCGGCAAGGTCGGCACGGGCATCCTGAAGCTCCTGACGGTCGGGGGATTCGGGATCTGGTGGCTCATCGATCTGATCCTGACCCTCGCCGGCGTGCAGCGCGACAAGGAGGGGCGCCTGCTCCCCGACTTCGAACAGCACAAGATGATCGCCTGGATCATCACCGCGGCCGGGTTCGGGCTCTGGATCCTGACGACGGCGATCTCGCGGGTATTCGTGTACATCCCTGAGCAGTTCGGCCCGATGATGCCCTGGTGGCAGGGCGGGTGAGCGACCGGGTCCGCAGGCACGGACCTCCAGAAGCGGCTGCAGCACGAGGGCTCAGGGCGCACGGGCGGATCGACGACGCACCAGCAGACGGATGCCGCCCTTCCTGAGTTCGTCGACCCACAACACGAGCGATGCCATGCTGACGCACACCACCCAATGAGCCAGGTCCAGGGCCGCAGTCCCGAAGGCGACCTGCAACGGGGGGAACGACACGACAGCGACCTGCAGCACCACCCCGAGGCTGACGGCTCCCCACAACCACGGATTCGTGAAGAGCCCACGGAAGGCGCTCGACCTCGCCGATCGAGCGTTGAAGGCGCTGAACAGTCCGGCGAAGACGAGGGTCGTGAATCCGGCGGTCCGCGCCACCTCGAATGAGTCGGTCCCACCGGGGATCTGCCCGCCGGGGAGGAAGGCGTCCATCGTCGCCAACGTCGCGACCGCGATGACGAGCCCCGTCGTCGCGATGCCGAACCACATCGTCGGGTCGATCACTCGTTCGTCGGGGTCGCGAGGCGGCCGTGCCATGACGTCGTCGATCTCGGGGTCGACGCCCATCGCCATGGCAGGAGCCGCGTCCGTGACGAGGTTGATCCAGAGGATCTGCGTCGCAAGCAGTGGCAGGACGACGGCTTCGTCGCTCGCTTCCGAGAACCCCAGCACGCCGGCGAAGACGACACCGAGGAAGACCGTGAGAACCTCGCCCATGTTCGAGTACAGAAGATAGCGGAGGAACTTGCGGATGTTGTCGAAGATCGCGCGACCTTCTCGCACCGCAACCACGATGGTCGTGAAGTCGTCATCGGCGAGCACCATGTCTGCCGCCTCCTTCGTCACCTCCGTTCCAGTGATGCCCATGGCGATCCCGATGTCAGCCGACCTCAGCGCCGGAGCGTCGTTGACACCGTCTCCGGTCATCGCGACGACCAGGCCCTCGGCTTGGAGCGCGTCGACGATCCGCAGCTTGTGCTCCGGCGCGACGCGGGCGAAGACCGAAGCCGTTCGTACCGCGCTGCGAAGCTGCGGCTCGTCCATGCCGTCCAGACGGGCGCCGGGAAGCACGATGCCGTCATCGCCCATGATCCCGAGATCGCGGGCGATGCGGGCAGCCGTGGCAGGGTGATCGCCGGTGATCATGATGACGCGGATTCCAGCAGCCTGCGCCGCCGCGATCGAAGGTCGCACCCCCGGCCGAGGCGGGTCGATGATGCCTACCACGCCGGCGTAGACGAGGTCCTCTTCGGCGTTCTCATCGAACGCGTCCGCGGGCGTACCTGCTGCAAGTTCGGGTGCCGGTCGATACGCCACCGCGAGCGTGCGGAACGCCTCCTCCGAGAGGGTTTCGACGTCGGCGAGCGCACGCTCCCGCCGAACGGCGTCCATCGGCACGATGTCGGCTCCCACCTGGAGCCGCGTGCAGTGCTGGAGCAGCACGTCGGGCGCACCCTTGCTCAGCACCACGAGGTCGCCGTTCTCGTGGCGGTGGGCGGTGGACATCATCTTGCGTTCGGAGCTGAACGGCATCTCCGCGACGCGGCTCCACCGCGCCGTCTCCTCGACGGTGCCCTCGAGCTTGCGGGCCGCGACGAGGAACGCGGCCTCTGTCGGGTCGCCCTCGATCACCCAGCCCGCACCGTGCTCCGCGAGCCGGGCGTCGTTCACGAGCGAGCCACCGGCAAGTACGAGGCGGACCTCCTCCATGAGGGCGCCGTCACCGAGCTCGTGGCCTCGACTCGTGGCGGTGCCGATCGGCGTATACCCGGCGCCGCTCAGCTGAACCGTTCCCGACGCCGTGACGACCCGCTGGACGGTCATCTCGTTCGTCGTCAGGGTGCCGGTCTTGTCGGTGCAGATGATGGATGCCGCACCGAGCGTCTCGACGCTCGAAAGGGTCTTCACCACGGCATTGCGGCGCGCCATCCGCTGCACTCCGAGTGCGAGCACGAGCGACAGGATCGCCGGCAGCCCCTCAGGCACGGCGGCTACCGCCAAGGACACTCCGAGAAGGAGCACGGTGACGACGTCCGCGGGGTCCTGCACACCCTGCACGACGAGGATGGCGGCCACGACGACGATCGCGATGGCGACGACGATCCGGCTGAGGACGCGGCCGAGTCGCCCGACATCCCTCTGCAGCGGCGTGGGCTCTTGGACCGTCTCGTCGAGCATCGTCGCGATGGCGCCCATCCGGGTGTCCATCCCCGTCGCGGTCACGACCGCACGACCGGTGCCACGGGTCACGGCGGTGCCCTGGTGGACCATGTTCGTTCGGTCCGACAGGCCGACATCGGCGGAGAGGGTGCCGGTCGCCTTGTCGACCGGCTCGCTCTCGCCGGTGAGGGCGGCCTCTGCGACCCGGAGGGATGCTGTGCGAAACAGCCGGGCGTCTGCCGCCACCGTATCGCCCTCGGCAAGCGAGAGGACGTCGCCGGGCACGAGGTCGACGCTCGGGATGGTGCGGAGCCGACCCGCCCGGAGCGCCGTGCAGTGCGGCTGCGTCATGACGCTGAGGGCGGCCACAGCCCGCTCCGCACGCGACTCCTGCACGATCCCGAGCACAGCGTTCAGCGCGATGATCGCGAGGATCACAACGGCATCGGTCGGCAGGCCCACGGCGCCTTCAACGCCCCAGGCGATGATCGAGACCACGACGGCCGCGAAGAGCAGTCCGATCAACGGATCCGCCACCTGGCTCATGATCCGGCGCCACATCGATGGCCGTCTCGCTTCGCGCAGCCGGTTCGGTCCGTACCGTTCGCGTCGGCGTGCGGCCTCGGCGTCATCGAGACCGTGTTCGGGGTCGACGTTCAAGCTCGCGGCGACGGCGGTGGCATCCAGCCGGTGGGCATCGGCCAACGCGGATGGCAGATCACGACCGAGCGTGGTCATCTCTCGACCCCCTGGACACACCATACGCCGCCGGCGCGAATCAGACACCTGATCCACGTGGTCATGGGTGCCGTACTCAGACCTCGCGTCGCTCCCGTTCGAGTCGTTCCTCGAGCCGGGCGACGTCGTCGGAATGGCAGAGTTCCGTCCCCGGCATCATCGCGGTCGCGCTTCCAGCGGCGACCGCCGCTCGAAAGGCGCTCTCGATCGAGCGGCCTTCGGCGAGGCGCAGGACGAACGCGCCGAGGAACGCGTCTCCGGCGCCGACGGCGCTGACCACGTCGATATCGGGCGCTGGCAGGCGATACACACCGGCCGCGTGGACGAGGACCGCTCCGGCGGCGCCCAACGTCAGAGCCACGACCTCCGCGCGACCATCGTCGACGATGGCGCGAGCTGCCGCGAGCTGTTCCTCAGGCCCCAGCTCCTGGCTGGAGCCGGTGAGCGCGGCGAGCTCATCCGCGCTCGGCTTGACCAGGAACACACCTTCGGCGAGCGCTGCTTCGAGCGGCGGTCCTGCAGCGTCGACGACGGTTCGCACCCCTCGGGCCGCACAGAATCGTGCGAGCGTCGCGTACAACTCGACGGGAACTCCGGGCGGGAGGCTCCCACTGGCGACGAGGTATCCGCCCTCGGGGAGATGATCGGCGACGGCAGCGACGCACGCACGCCATTCCGGCTCATGCAGGGTCGGCCCTTGCAGGACGAACCGATACTGCTTCCCTGTCGACGTTTCGGAGACAGTGAAGCTCTCACGCGTGTTTCCGGCGATCGTGATCACGCGTCCGACGACGCCGGCCTCCTCGGCGAATCCGCGATATGCATGGCCGGTCGGTCCACCGAGTGGGTAGACAGCGAGCGCATTCCCGCCCAGATTCCGGATCGTTCGGGCTACATTCACGCCTCCGCCACCCGGATCGAAGCGGCTTTCAGCGCATCGCAGCTTGTGCTCCGGCACGACGTGCTCCACGGACGTCGACACATCGAGCGCGGGGTTCATGGTCAGCGTGACGATCGGTGCGTGCATGGTTCGCCTCCAACGGGAGGGCGGGGAGTCGCACGGGGGTCGATACCCCGGCGTCGAACTCCCGCTTCCGGCCACGTACAGGCTCCCATCGAGAATGGAGCGGCGCAAGACGATGGTCACGCGGGCGTTGTGCAAGCGGTCCGCCGTGCATATCGTGGAGCGCCGAAGCCGAAGCCGAAGCCGAAGCCGAAGCCGTGCGACGGCCCGAGGTATTTCGGACCCGGTGGCTAGGCCAGCGGGAGCCGCACTCGGATCGCCGCCCCTGGTCTGCTGTCGAGGATCTCGACGTCGCCGCCGTAGCGGGCGGCGACATCGGCGACCAGCGCGAGTCCGAGCCCGTAGTGCCGCTGCGCCGCCGGATGCGCACCACCGCTGCGGGCGCTTGCGAAGCGTTCGAATGCGCGTTCGCGCACATCGTCGGGGAAGCCGGGTCCATCGTCGCGGACGACGACGATCACGAAGCGGCGGTCGGCCTCGACGCTCACGTTGATCTCGGATGACGCATGATCGATCGCGTTGGCGATGAGTGCGGCGAACAGGCGCTTCAGAGCTGCGCGTGAGGCCACGACTTCGATGAGGTCACCGGCTTCGGGAACAATGAGGTCGATGGACCTCGACGCCGCCTGCGTTGCAAACGACGCCGCAGCTTCACGAGCGCAGCCGATGACGTCGACGACGTCGCTGGATTCGGGTTCGCGCGGATCGCTTGCGATCAGCAGGTCATCAAGGGTGTCGGTGAGGTCGTGGGCGTCCTGCACGATCTCGTCGAGCCCGCTTCGCAGTGGATCTTCGCCGCTGTCGTGTACACGACGGCGGAGCAGCTGGGCCCTGGTGCTGAGCAGTGTCAGCGGCGTGCGGAGTTCATGGCTCGCGTCAGCGACGAAGCGACGTTGCATGGCCAGTGCGTCCGAGAGCGGCCGGATGGCGCGGCGCGCCATCCAGACGGCGCCGATGGCTCCGATCCCGAGCGCAGCGACGCCTGACGCGATGAGTGCCCACATGAGGCGCGCGAGTTCCTCCTGCGACTCCGCCCTACTGACCGCCACCTGCACGACGTGTCCGCGATCGGCGGTGGTCAGCACTCGGTAGGTCGTTTCGCCTGCGCTCACGTCGCCGCGCACTTCGTTTCCAGTCTCGGCGGCTTCCGAGATCGCATCGGCATCGGGGAGGCCGTTGGGGAGTTCTCGGGAGCCGACAGCGGCACCGCCGGGGGTGTCGACGATCGTGATCCATACGCCTGAAGGAAGGTCGTGCGGGGAGTCGACGCGCGCGGCATCGCCGAGGGTGTGGTCCAGGGACTCCGTGGTGCTGCTGCTCACCAGCGAGTACAGCAGCGTCCCGATCAGCAGAAAGAGCACGGCGATGAGCGCGGTGAACTGCAGGGCGAGTCGGCGAACGGCGATGCGGAGTTCGTCATCGTCTCGAGTGCTCATGACATGATTCCGATGCGGTAGCCGATGCCTCGCACAGTGATCACGACAGAGCGCCCGAGCTTCTTTCGGAGATAGTGCACGTAGGTGTCCACGACGCCGAGGTCATCAGCATCGGGGAACACGGCGTCGAGGAGTGCGGAGCGCTCGAAAACCTGGTTGGGACGTCCGGCGAGCTTCGCGAGCAGATCGTTCTCGCGTTCCGAGAGCAGCACGGCCCCGGCATTGTCGAGGGTGACGAGCCGACTCATGGCGTCGAGGCGGCCGCCGGGGATTCGTAGGAACGAAGTGTTCGGCACCTGGCGGCGCCGAAGGGCCCGGAGGCGGGCGAGCAGCTCGGCGATGTCGAAGGGCTTCGACAGGTAGTCCTCGGCACCCCGATCCAGACCCTCGACGCGGTCGGCAGGGTTGCCGAGGGCCGAGAGGATGAGGGCGGGCGTGTCCACGCCGGCAGCCCGGAGCTTCTCGAGCACGTCCAACCCCTCCATCACCGGCAGTCCGCGATCGAGGAGCAGTAGGTCGAATGAGGACGTGAGCCCCTCATGAAGGGCACGCTGCCCGTCACGGGCGATGGTCACGGAGTAGCCCTCTCCCTCGAGCAGTTCTTCGAGCATGCCGGCCAGTCGACCGTCGTCTTCGACGAGGAGGATCCGTGCGCTGGGCCTCATGTTCGCAGTCTAGGCACGGTGGCCGTGATCTGCTGGCGAAGCCGGGGAGTCACCTCGAGGGCCCCATGGACGTCGACGGTCAGCACATCGATATCCCAATGCTCGGTCGCCTCGTCGCGCAACGGGCGTCCGCCGGAGAGGATCGCGGTGGCGAGCACGTCGGCGGTCACGATGTCGGCTGCGAGCACGGTGACCTGGCGGAAGTCGAACGGACCGCTCCGCCACACGTGCTCGCCGCGCTCGGTGGTCCCGGAGGTGGCGAGGGCGGGCAGGCGTGCATCGAGCTGTACCGCGCACAGTAGGGAGGAGCGGTCGTCGGGATCGATGATGCCGGCGGTCCAGCAGTCGTCGGCATCGTGCCGCCCTATGGCGACGCCGTCGCCACCCACGGAGATCAGAGCATCCGTCGTGTCGGACCGGGTGATGAGCTCAGCGGCGGCTTGGATCGCGTGGGCCTTGACGATTCCCGACAGGTCGATGGGCCCGGGCCCGGGTTCGCCTCCAGGGCGATGCGGATCGAACGCGCCGCGGGTCGCGGCACGCCAGTCGATCGCCGCGGCGTACGCATCGAGGAACGGAGCGCTCGCGTCGGTGAGGGCGAGTTCGCCTCGAGCGATTCGCGAGATCTCGGAGTCGTGTCGGAAGAGACTGAAGCGGTCCTCGATGCTCTCGAATCTCTCGCGTACGGCTTCGAGGACGCCGTCTGCGGGCGGCCCCGCTGCGAACGCCATGCTCGCCACAGTGCCCATGGTCTCGAAGGCGTGCCGGAAGCCGCTCATAGTCCGGCCTGATCGATCGCCGATTGGAGAGAGGAGAGGTACGCCTCGCTCGTGTACGTGGCGCCCGACACCATCTGGACCGACGCCGACTGCGCCGACAGCACCTCCTGGCGCAGCACCGGAGCTGCACGGTTGCTGATCTGGACCGAACGGCCGTCGCTGTCCGTCAGGTGAAGGGGGGTCACGTCGCTGATGGTCCCGTCGGTGACCGTGACCGACACCTGCACGTCGCCGTAGCGGGTCGACTCGAGCGCGCCCGTGTATGTTCCGGAGCTCCCGGTCGTCGCGGCCGGAGGGGACGTGGTCGCGCCCGACGACGATCCGCCCGTCGTGCCGGTCGAATCCTCCGAAGGCGACGTTGCGCTCGCCAGGATCGGCGGTGTCCCAGAATGGGTCTGCACTCCGAGCTGCCAGGTGATCACCAGGACTGCCGACGCCGACAAGAGGCACGCCGCTATGGCTCTTCTTCTCACCAGTCGAACCTCTCCAAATGGATCTGCCCGTCAGGCAGACCGGCCTCCTTCGCATCCCTGACGACCAGATCGGACCAGGCCCGCGGCCCGCAGACGTAGAGGTCGGAGCTTGCGAGGTCGGGGAAGGTGCTCGAGAGTGTCACGCCGCGCTCGTAGTCGTCGCTCGCCATCCACGTGTCCACGCCGAGCGGACGCGGGCCGACCATCGAGTAGACGTTGCTCCCGGACGCCTGAGCGAGAGCGATCGTCTCGTCCCACAGATACTTCTGGCCGTCGTCGGATCCGCGCAACAGCACCGTCGCCTCGTTCGGCACCAGAGTCGAGTGCTCCAGGAGGGCCCGCGCGGGGGTGATTCCGATTCCGGCTGCGATGATCGCCAGGTGCGGCGCGGTGCGTGTGACATCCGTGAAGGTGCCGTACGGACCTTCGATGGAGACGATCGTGCCCGGACTCAGCCGGGTCAGTCGCTCAGTGCCAGAGCCGAGTGCGCGCACCGTGATGCGGGCAGTGTCGGCGGTCGGTACCGCCGAGAAGGAGATCGGGTGGGCGTGCCACCACGTGTCTGCACTCCAGAACCTCCAGATGGCGTACTGGCCCCCTCTGATACGCAACCGATCGAGGCTGCGACCCGTCAGGGTGACGGAGACGACGCCGGGAGCGATCGATTCGACGCCGGCCACACGGATGCCGTGGCGGAATGAGCGAGTGATCGGAACGGCGAAGCGGAACCACGCGATGGCACCGAAGGCGGCGACGAACAGGGCGATCCAATAGCCGCGCTGCCACGCGCCCTCGGCGAGTATCCCGCCGACACTCAGCTCGTGCGGGATCGCGACGAGCACGGCCGCATAGCTGAGCAGATGGATGGCGTGCCACGTCTCGTACGGCAGTCGGCGGCGCACGGCCACGAGCGAGCTGACCACGACGACGATGAGCAGGCCCAGTCCGCCGTAGGCGATTGCCATGTCAGGGGTCGTGAAGATGGTGGCCGTCTCGGCGATCACGTTCTGGCCGTCGGCAAGCGCCCACCCGATGGTGAGGAGCGCGAAGTGCGCGAGCAACAGGTACAACGCCGGCTTCCCGAGGCGCCGGTGGAAGGCCATCGCGACATCCTGACCGACGGCCCGGTCGATCAGGGGGATACGTGCGGCGATGAGCAGCATCACCAGGACGAGGTCGGTACCGATGAGTCCGCTCACGATTCCGACGGCGGTGATGAAGGATGTTGCGTCCGTCACCGTCGAAAGGCCTCCGGACGCGAGGTAGAGGCCGACCGCCATCGCGATGGAGGTCCAGAACGCCATCTGCAAGAGGTCGGTCGAACGCAGGCGCCGACGAGTGCGGATCCGGCGCACGCGTTCGAGTTGCGGTGGTCGATCGGTCGTCTTGCGTGTCGCGGGGATCATCATCTCTCCTTCCTCGGATTCAGCATGACGCCGAGTTCTTCCAGCATTCTTAGTGGGTCATCCGTGGAGAGTGGGAATACATCGGTGATCGCGCCGGAAAGGGCTCAGGTCTCGTGATGCTCCTGGTTCATTGCGTCTCAGTCAGCGGTTGGGACGGGTGCTCGCGCAGTTGCTGGAGGATGCGAAGTTGCGCCCGGTTGATCGCCATGAGTTCTTCGATCTCGGTCTTCGCGGCAAGGTTCGTCTCGTAGTCGTGTTGAGCCAGTGCGGCGGCGATCGCATCCTGGCGCTTTGCTGCGATGAGGAGTATGGCGCCCTGCAGGCCCGCCAGCATGCTGAGGAAGAGATTCAAGAGGATGAACGGATACGGATCCCACGCAGCATCCGTAATGTTGATCACGCCCCAGGCGGCCATGAAGGCAAGGAACAGCGCGACGAACAACCAGCTGCCCATGCCGTTGCGAAGCAGGTCGGCGGCGCGTTCACCTCGCGTGAGGTCTGCGCGGCCAGCGTCATGCCAGTTGGTCAACGGTCGTTCATAATGCGTGACTGGGTCGACTGCTCTCTCGTCCATGCTGAATACAAACACACCTCTCGGCGAACGGGAATGCGCTCGGACATGAGGTGCTGCGTTCCGTCGCCGGGGCCTCAACCTTGCATCATGCGACAACGCCTGCGGCATCTTCCTGAGGAAGCGGGATCCGCTCCATGTACTCCGGTACGTGTGCCGGCCACCCCAGTTCACGTTTGATCCGTGCACGGAGCGTATCTGCCGCTGCGGCTTCTCCATGTGTGACGTACACCTGGCGAGGCGGTTCGGCCACGGCGCCCATCCAATGGATGAGCCCGTCGGCATCCGCGTGGGCGGACATGCTGTCGAGGTCGACGACTTCGGCGCGGATCGGAACGTCGCGGCCGAAGATGCGGAGCGAATCGGCGCCGCCGAGGAGGGCCGAGCCACGCGTGCCTCCGGCCTGGTAGCCGGTGAGCACGATGGCGTTGCGAGGGTCGGACCCGTATGCCGCGACGTGGTGCAGGATGCGTCCGCCGGTGAGCATCCCGCTCGCGGAGATGATGATCATCGGGCCGCCGCGAAGGTTCAGCAGCTTGGATTCGTCGACCGTATGCACGCTCGTCGCCAGCGAATACATGCGGTCGATCTCGGCTGCATCGAGTCGAAGCTCGTCGGGATGCCGGTGGTAGATCGCTGCGACGTTCACGGCCATCGGGCTGTTCAGGAAGATCGGAATATCGGGTAGGCGTCCGCGATCACGCAGGCGCGACAGATGCAACAGGACCGTCTCGGTACGGCCGACCGCGAATGCCGGTATCAGCACGACTCCGTTCTGCTTGGCGACACGGTCGATGACGTCGCCCAGCACGGCTTCGGGGTCGCTGGGCGCGTGCCGCCGGTCACCGTAGGTGGATTCTGTGACGAGCACGGATGACGGCTCGAGCGGACGTGGCGGCCGCATGAGCGGATCGTCCGTCCTGCCGAGATCACCGGTGAATCGGATGGAGCGATCGCCGACTCGAAGGTGCACACCCGCCGCGCCGAGGATGTGGCCGGCCGGAAGGAACGTGAACTCCAGGTCGTCGCCGATCCGATGCGGTCGGTCGAAGTCGACGGCGCTGAAGCGGTGGAGTGATTCTGCGGCATCCGCTGCCGTGTACAAAGCGCGCGGCACCTGGTGCGAGGACCAACGTCCCTTCGCCGCGTGTCGTGCTTCCTCTTCGAGCAGGTAGCCGCTGTCGGGCAGCATGACTCCGCAGAGCTCCGCCGTGCCGGACGTCGCGTAGACGGGGCCGTTGAAACCGTCGCGCACGAGCGCGGGCACGTAGCCCGAATGATCGAGATGCGCATGTGTGAGCACAACAGCATCGATGGATGCCGGGGGAACCGCGAACTCTGCTCGGTTGCGCTCTCGCAAGACCTTGTAACCCTGGAACAAGCCGCAGTCGACGAGGATTCGCGAGGACTCGGTGTCGATGAGGTACCTCGAACCGGTGACGCTGTCAGCGGCGCCGAGGAACTGCAGGTAGTCGTTCACATCGCTCACCGCCCATGTACGACGAGTACCGGGCGGTGCCGCTCAGGCGTTGCATCGAGGTCTGTTGGCTCCGGGGCGATCACGATCTCTGGCATGTCTGCATCCTCGGAGGTGACGAAGCTGGCTGTTGGGTCGAAGGTCACATCAACCATCGGCCTGAGATCGGCATGCTCAGCCAAGCGGGACCTTCGGCCCATGCACGTGCTCCGAATGCTGCGAGCATGACGCCATGGATGAGACGCTCGATGAGCGCGCCCCGACTCGCCGGATGGACGAGGAGGAGTGCTGGCAGCGCATCGCCGATGCGCCGTACGGGCGTATTGCGGCCACGGCTGCGGGTGAGGTCGACATCTTCCCCGTCAATCACGGGGTCGATCGTCGAACGATCGTGTTCCGCACTTCTCCTGGCACGAAGCTGCTCGAACTCACGATTCGCCATCGGATAGCGTTCCAGGTTGACGGATGGAACGAGGCGGAGGCGTTCAGTGTCGTCGTGAAGGGCCAAGCTGAGGAGTTCGATCGGCAGGCCGAGATCTTCGCGGCCGAACGCCTCGGGATCTCGCCCTGGGCGCCCGAGGAGAAGGACCGCTGGGTCCGCATCACCCCGGATGAGGTTCACGGCCGCGCGTTCGAACTCCCTCCGCGGCGCTCATCGCCGTGAGCAGATGAGTACCAACCCCCACGCAGCGAACCACCGCACCATTCTCGCGGCATCCGAGCGCGTGGGACCTATGGCCCTGAGAGCCGGCGTGCGGTGCGGGAGGCTGTGCATGCGAAGGAGAAGGGTCTGCAGGGAGGAGACACTCGTGGGGATGGGGATCCTGGTCGGCATCGACGGCTCGATCGCGAGCCGGGCGGCGATCGCGTGGGCGCTCGAACAGGCTCGAGCAACCGGCGACGAGGTCGAGTTGCTCTTCGTCGTCGACGACGAGGCGGGTTCCATCGGCGCGAGCGTGATCGCCGAACTCCAATCGGAGGCCACGGTCCTGGCCGCTCGTGAGCTGGAGTTCGCTCGTGACCATGCCGGCGAGGTTCCAGTGTCGGTTCAGTGCGCCGTCGGCTCGCCGATGCTTGCATTGGCGGGCGAAGCCGCCCACGCCACGGCCGTCGCGATCGGCACCCACAAGGTCGGCACGTTCCACGGACTTGCGCTCGGCACGAGAGCGATGCAACTCGCTGCGATGTCGCCGGTGCCGCTCGCCGTCGTGCCCGTGGCATCCGGTGGGCCTCGCAGCGGGGTGGTCGTCGGCGTCGGTGGGGCGCCGGGCGAGGAAGCCGTGATCAGGGCGGCGGTCGTCGAAGCGAAACGCATGAATCAGCCGTTGATCCTCGTCCGTGCGGACGGTACGTCGGCCGTCGCCAGCACCGAGGCCCTCGAGCGTGCGGTTCGGCTCGCCGAGCGTCTGGGTGCACCTGCCGGCATCACGCAGAGGCGATCGAGTTCCTCTGCGGGCGAGACACTCGCTTCGATGTCCGGGCGCGCGGTGCTCACGATCGCAGGTCGGCCGACACACGCCGGAGCCCGCGGCTTCCGGCCGCTCGGGCGCACGACGGGTGATCTCGTGATGAATCTCGCCGGGCCCGTGCTCATCGTGCCCTTCGTGCTGGCACCGGAAGCCGACGACAGTGAGTGATCCCGTGATGGGTTCAGGAAGGAACAACAGCATGTTCGAGCGCATCGTGGTCGGAATGGACGGCTCCCCGGCATCCGAGCGAGCCATGGAATGGGCGGCCTCGCTCGCGACCGAGAGCCAACTCGTGCTCGTGCACGTCGAACGGGACCGAGAGAGTGGAAGCGAGTACCTCAGCGCCACGTCGGAGCGGGCGGGGTCACGGGTCCGGTTGATGGACGAGGCCGATCGGATTCGAACGGCGCGCCCAGGGATCCACGTCGTGACATCGACCGAACAGGGGCCCGTCGTCGACATTCTGCGAACATTCGTTCGCCCCGGCACGCTGGTCGTCGTCGGTCGTGATCGCGATCGCGCGGGCCGCTGGTCGGCAGGGGTGCGTTTGGCAGGCATGCACGGTGGTGGCGCGGTTGCGGTGGTGCCGGACCAGTCGGTCAGGGCCGCTGAACTCGGAGTGGTTGCTGGGATCGATGGCTCGTTTCTGAGTCGCGAAGTCGTGCGTGTGGCTGCAGATCTCGCCGATGCCACGGGTCAGCCGCTGACGCTGCTGCACGCCTGGACCGCTCCCAAGATGTGGGAGCAGGATCTGGCCGACTTCGCAGGGGAGTTCGCCGAATACGAGCAGATGCACCGCGACACGCTCGCAGAGACGATCGATGTGGGGATCGACCACGGCGCCACGCCCAATGGAAGACTCGTGCACGGCCTGCCGGTGGATGAGCTGCTGGAGGCGTCGGAACATGCCTCGGCGCTCGTGGTCGGCAGCCACAGCGGCTCCGCGGTGGCGCGATTCCTGCTGGGTTCGGTGAGCCACGAGCTGCTGCTGCGTTCACAGGTGCCGGTGCTGGTCGTGCTTCCCGCGTGAAACGTGCGCACGTCGGGCACGCCCGCGAACATGAGCGAATTCGATGACGACGAAGAGGACGGAGCGGATCGACGTGGCAGACGACGATGGGCGGTTGCCGATGCGCGAACTGCGCTCGGTCGAGTGCTGGGACCGGATCGCGCAGGCACCGTACGGGCGAATCGCAACCACTGCGGCGGGTGAGATGGACATCTTCCCGATCAACCACGGTGTCGACCGGAATTCCATCGTGTTCCGCACGTCGCGGGGCACGAAACTCCTGGCGCTCACCATTCATCGTTCGGTGCTGTTCCAGGTCGATGGCATCGATGGCGACGAAGCGTTCAGCGTGGTCGTCAGGGGCGACGCCGACCAATTCGATCGGGAGTCGGAGGTTGCGGCGGCCGAGATGCTGGGCGTTTCACCGTGGGCGCCGGGTGACAGGAGTCGTTGGGTTCGCATCACGCCCCGCGACATCCAGGGGCGCGCGTTCATCATCCCGCCGGTGGACCCGCCTCGCTCAACATCTGCTCCATGAGCTCGATCTCTGCGGTCTGGGTTTCCACGATGGATTCGCCGAGGGCTTGCACGTCGGCGTTGTCCGAGTCCAGGATCAGTTGGGTCATCCGGATCGCCAGCTCATGGTGGTCGATCATGCTCTCGAGGTAGAGCGTGTCGAACTCTGCCCCCTTCGCCTCCTCCAACGCCTCCATCTCCTCGTCGCCGAACATCCGGCCCATGTTCGTATCATCCATTCCGGGCATCCGACGCCCGGCGTCATCGAGCCATCCCTCCATCAGCGCGATCTCGCTGGTCTGCGTGTCGCGGATGCGCTCGGTCAGGTCGATCAGATCGGGGTCGGCGCTCGTCTCGATCGCAAGTTCCGACATTTCCACCGCTTGCTCGTGATGCGGAATCATCATCCTGGCGAACATGAGGTCGGTCGCGCTGTACGCCGCTGAATCCGCGCCGCCCATCATCACTGATCGGCGGTCGCGATCGTCGTCGGGGTCCGCGACGACGATGGTGCAGCCTGCGAACAGGATGCCCACCGCAGCGACGGCGGCAGCGACGGCCGCTGACCGATGCGTGCCGTTGAACATGGTCGTCCTCTTCTCCGGCAGGATGGCGAACAGTGCGATGCAATCGAGCCGATTTGGCTGTCGGCTTCAGCTTCTCGCGGGTTCTGAAATCCGTGCAGTGCCATTGGTCCCGCCGGAAGGGTTCGGGGGAGCCGGATTGGGCTCGTGTCGGGCAGGCGGGATCTTCGGCACCTGTCGACATCTCGCGAGAACGGTTCCGAAGCATGGAATCCGAACCCGGCGACCTCGTCGCGCCCGGACAGTCGCCACTAATCTGCGTGTACGCGTTTCTCGGCGTGTGCCAGCACTTCGGTGACGACGAGTATCGGGCATGGCGGATCGAGCAGAAGCATCACCGTCACGGACCCGAGGAAGAACCGTCGAAGCGGCCCGTACCCATGGCTGGCCACGACGAGAAGCGACGCGGACCGACCTGCTTCGCTGAGCAACTGCGCGGCGTCACCACGCGAGAGGCGGCCAGTGCACTCCGCCCCGAGCCGGCGAGCGTGCGACAGCGCTTCGTCGAGCACCTCCCCGTGCATCGACGCGAAGACTTCGAGGTCCGCTGCCGCGTCGCCGAAGACCGGTGTCCACATTCCAGGCGGATGCCACGCGTGAACGATCTCGAGGCGAACGCCGCGTCGGCGAGCCTCGCTGACGGCCACCTCAACGGCCGCCGACGACGCCGCGGAGCCATCGACCCCGACGACGATCGGGAGATCGTCGTTGTCGTTGTCGTTGTGTGGTGGGATGACCGCCACCGTTCCCCCGCCATGGCGGCCGGCCAGTCGAGCTCCAACGCTCCAGCGAGACCCGTGCTTGTGCGCCGGGGCGCCGACCACGACGAGCGTTCCAGGTAGGAGGTACTCGGCCAGCGCCTCGTCCGGCGGCCCGATCAGGCCGCGATTCTCGACATCCCGGCGTCGTCCGGACGACTGTCGACCCAGCACCATCTCAATCTGGTCCTTGTCGAAGCGCGAATCTCCGTGCAATGTCGCGCTCATGAGGGCGATCGGGACGTCCGGGCCGTGCCGTAGCGCCCAATCGAGGGCGGTCTCCGATGACGGGGTTCCGTCCCAGCCGACGACGATTCTCTTGAACACGTGCCACAGCATCGCTCGAGACGATCAGAGTGGGCGGGTCGAAGGTCCCGAGCACCGCGGTTCGCGCGCCATAGCGTGACGACGAACGGAACGGAACGGAAGGAGCTGGTCATGCGAGCGCTGGTGGTATTCGAGACGATGTGGGGGAACACTGGGGAGATCGCAGGATCGATCGCCGATGGGATCCGGACGCAACGGGGGGTCGACGACGTCCAGCTGGTCGAGGCGGCGACCGCGGCGGAGGAGCTGCCCGAGAAGGTCGACCTTCTCGTGGTCGGCGGGCCGACCCATGCGTTCTCGATGTCGAAGGCGTCGACGAGAGACTCGGCACGGCAGCAGGGCGCGAAGCTGGTTCCCGAGCGCGGCATCCGCGAATGGATCGACGGGCTGGTGACCCCGCCGTCGCCCGTCATGGTCGCGACGTTCGACACGCGCACCGTCGCCCCACGACTTCCGGGTTCCGCGGCGAAGAAGGCGATGAAGAAGCTCGTGGGCCGGGGCTTCCGACCAGCTGTCAAGCCCGAGTCGTTCGGCGTGCACGGCTACTCGGGGCCGGTCGCGAACGGCGAACTCGAACGTGCGCGCGAATGGGGTGCGGCACTCACGGCGACCTGAGGGGGATTGCCCCGAAGGCGAGTAGAGTTGCGCGCCAGCTCGACTGGCTCTCCAATCGGCGCTGCACTGACGGGTTGTTCTGATCCATGTCGGCGACGCTCGATAGCGCTCTGCTCAGCGATGCCGTGTGAGTCGACTGCAGCATTGACTAGGTGCGAGCCGGGAACGTGACGGCACGAGTGGGATCGCCGGTGGCGTCACAAGACGTCGCCCCACGTGGTCTGAGTTGATATCGCTTCCGCACGCGGCGGGTGCGGTTCGAGAAGGGGAACAGTCATGTCAGATCAGAAGCCGACCGTCGTGCTCGTGCACGGCGCATTCGCCGAGTCCGCCAGCTGGAACGGTGTCATCGCGGCGCTCCACGCCGAGGGCATCACCTCGATCGCGGTCGCCAATCCGCTCCGCAGCCTCGCCGGCGACGCCGCATACGTGCGCGACGTCATCGTCTCGATCGACGGGCCGGTCGTGCTCGTCGGCCACTCCTACGGCGGAATCGTGATCAGCGAGGCATCCGCCGGCAACGACCAGGTCATCGGCCTCGTGTACGCCTCGGCGTTCGTGTCGGAGCCCGGCGACAGCGCATTCTCGCTCTCGGCGAGCGAGCCGGGATCGACGCTCGGCGACGCGCTCGACGCGCACCCGATCTCGAGCGGCGGGGTCGAGTTCGCGATCCGTCGCCCGCTGTTCCGCGACCAGTTCGCCGCCGACGTCCCCGTGCAGGTCGCCGGGCTGATGGGCGCGACCCAGCGACCGGTCACCGAGACCGCGTTGACGGATGCCGCGCAGGCGCCGGTTCCCGGATGGAAGGACCGCCCGTCGTGGCACGTGTTCGGCAGCGAGGATCGGAACATCCCGGCAGCGGTGCTCCGCGCCGGTGCCGAGCGCGCCGGTTCGCGGGGCACCACCGAGATCGCCGGTGCCTCGCACGCGGTGAGCGTCTCGCAGCCCGGGGCGGTCGCCGCGACGATCCTCGACGCGGTGCGTGGTGCCGTCGAGACCCGCGAGGCAGCGTAGACCACGCCCGCCGGACCTCGTCGTCGGCGGTGGCAACGCCCGCCGCCGAAACGACCGACCGCGGGAACGCGAGACCCTGAGCCGCCCTCGCGGGCCCGCGGCATCCGGCATATCATCCGAGAGTCTGGAACTGATTCGCCGGAACCTGTCACATTCGTGCGACGTGGCCGGTCTCAGTTGGAAGGGGTGATCGCGCCCCCTCCGCCGACCGACGGGAACACGATATGGATGGCAACCTCGACGACGCGCTCGCCGTCTACGAAAGCGTTCGCGGGCGACTCTTCGGCATCGCGTACCGCATGCTCGGCAGCGCCGGCGAGGCGGAGGACATCGTGCAGGAGGCGTGGCTGCGCTGGCAGGGCACCGACCGAACGGTCGTCGAAGAGCCCGCGGCGTTCCTCGCCACGATCACGACTCGACTGGCGATCAATGCGCTGCAGTCGGCGCGCGCCCGACGCGAGACCTACATCGGCCCGTGGCTGCCGGAGCCCGTCGACACGAGCGACGACCCCACCCTCGGCGCCGAACGTGCCGAGGCGCTCGGCTTCGCAGTGCTCGTCATGCTCGAGCGTCTGACTCCGACCGAGCGCGCTGCTTATGTGCTGCGTGAGGCCTTCGCGTACCCGTACGACCAGATCTGCGAGATCGTGCAGGTCTCCGAAGTCGCGGCGCGGCAGCTCGTCTCGCGCGCACGAAAGCACCTCACGGGCGAGCGTCGACGCGAGGTGCCGCAGTCCGAGCAGCGGCGTCTGCTCACGGCGTTCCTGGCTGCGGCGAAGACGGGCGACCTCGTGCAGCTCGAGCGCCTGCTCTCCGAAGACGTCGTGTCGTACTCCGATGGCGGTGGAGTCGTGCGCGCCTCGAAGTTCCCGGTGGTTGGCCGCGGGCGGGTCGCGAAGTTCGTGCGTGCCTTCCGCACGCATTTCTGGGACGGCGTGGACATCACCGAAGCCGAGACGAACGGCCAGGCGGCGGTGCTCCTCTCGAAGGAGGGCACCACGTTCGCCGTGATCACCCTCGTCGTCGGGGCGCAGGGCATCGATCAGGTGCTCTGGATGATGAATCCGCACAAGCTCGGGGCAGCGACCTCTCGTGCCGCGGTATGACCTCGCCACCCGTCTGCATGCCGCGCTCGATCTTCGTGACGAGTTCGCACTGGCGGGTGCCCTGCACCGTGACGCACACATGGTCGTCGATTCGGGCGATGAGACGGGCGGCGAGCGGCGAGGCCGTCGGCGCGTCATCCGTGAGCTTCACCGTCAACAGGCGAGACATCCGGATGCCTCCTGGTGCACGGTTCACGTCAACGGGCAGGCCGGCCTCGCGCTGCAGCGGTCGAGCGGCGAGGTCGTCGGTGTGCTCGGCCTCGACGGAACGACCGCGATCACGAGGCTCTGGCTCTGCACCGCGCCGATGAAACTCGCCGGCTGGAATCGCCGTCGGCCCGACCTCGGCTGACGAGTTTTCGAAACCCCGTCACAGTTGCGGCGGCCATCCGGTCTGAGTTCTTTGACGGCAGCGGAATCACCGCCGCCCGGACGAAAGGCAGCCAGTCATGAAGATCGTCGTCATCGGAGGCACTGGCCTCATCGGATCCAAGGTCGTCGAGCACCTCGTCGAGCACGGCCACGAGGCCGTCGCCGCGTCGCCGAACTCGGGAGTGAACACCATCACCGGCGAGGGACTCGCCGAGGTGCTCGTCGGCGCGAACGTCGTGGTCGACGTATCGAACTCGCCGTCGTTCGCCGACGACGAGGTGCTCGCATTCTTCACGACGTCGACCGCGAATCTCTTGGCAGGCGAGCGCGATGCCGGCGTGACCCATCACGTCGCGCTCTCGATCGTCGGCGCCGAACTCCTGCCGAACAGCGGCTACCTGCGTGCGAAGGTCGCCCAGGAGAAGCTCATCGAGGAGTCGGGGCAGCCGTACTCGATCGTGCGCGCGACGCAGTTCTTCGAATTCGTCGGACGCATCGCCGACGAGGCGACCGTCGACGGCGTGGCACGACTCAGCACGGGCCTCATGCAGCCGATCGCGGCAGCGGATGTCTCGGCAGCCGTCGCCCGCGTCGCCGCCGGATCCCCGCTCAACGGCACCCTCGAGATCGGCGGACCCGAGCGCTTCGGTCAAGACGAGTTCGTGCGCGTCGGCATGGCGGCCAAGGGCGACCCGCGCACGGTCATCGGCGATGCAGCGGCGCCGTACTTCGGCACGAAGCTGACCGGCACCGAACTCGTGCCGCTGAGCCCCGATGCGCAGCTCTCGACGACGACGTTCGCCGAGTGGCTCGCCGCGCAGTCGGCGCCGGCCGACTCGGTGAAGTAGCCCGCCATGCACATCTCGGTCATCGGCGGCACCGGTCTCATCGGCACGCGACTCGTGGCGCGGCTCGTCGCCGACGGCCACGACGTCGTCGCGGCGTCCCGTGCGACGGGCGTCAACTCCTACACCGACGAGGGTCTCGCGGCGGCTCTCGTCGGCGCGCAGGCGCTGATCGACGTCTCGAACTCCGACTACCTCGACGAGGCGGCCGCGAACGAGTTCTTCTCCGGCTCGACGCTCAACCTGCTCAGTTACGGTGCGGGGGCCGGAGTGGCCCACCACGTCGCGCTCTCGGTCGTCGGCACCGATCGGCTCGCCGCCTCCGAAGGCGGGTACTTCGCCGCGAAGGCCACGCAGGAGCGGCTCATCCGCCAGTCGGGCCGACCGTATTCGATCGTGCACGCGACGCAGTTCTTCGAGTTCATCGCGAACATCGCCGACGCCGGCACGAGCCGCAATGTCGTGCCGCTCTCCCGTGCGCACGGTACTTCGGCACCGATCTCGGCGAGCGCGAGCTGCTCCCCGGCCCCGACGCGACGATCATGCCGACCCGATACGAGGAGTGGATCGCGGCCGGTGGGCGGCCGAACGTCGCACTCGAAGGGAGCGCGGGTTGAACGCCTCGCTCATGGTCGGTCGCGAGCGCGCTTCGAGCGCGCAAGAGGTCAGTCGGCGCGAGGGGTGAGTTGCAGAACGGGGATCCGGCGATCGGTCTTCTCGAGGTAGCCGCCGAACTGCGGTTCCTCGGCCGCGATCGCGGCGTACGCGTCCTGCCACTCGTCGTCGGCGATCTCGGTCGCCGTCACCGGCACGGTCACGATCTCGCCGTCGACGAGAGCTTCGATCTCGATCGACGGGTGTGCACGCAGGTTGTGGTACCAGGCCGGATTCTCCGGTGAGCCGCCCTTCGAGGCGACGACGCGCCATCCACGGTCGTTGCGGAAGCCCACGACGGGATTCAGGTGCGTCGTGCCCGACTTCGCCCCGATCGCGTGCAGGATGATCAGCTTCGGGCCCCAGTGGTTCTCGGTGCCCTTGCTGCTGCGGAACGTGTCTATGACATCGTCATTCCAACCCATGCCATCGACAACGCAGGGGCGGCCCGGAATCTTCCGACGAGCATCGCGCGCACCGAGGATGATGGAAGCATGCCCGCCGCCCATCGCCCCGGTCTTCGGATCGACGCCGGACTCACGATCCCCGAGTCCGAACTGTCGTGGCGGTTCTCGCGGTCGTCGGGGCCTGGCGGGCAAGGCGTGAACACGGCCGATTCCCGAGTCGAGCTCGTCTGGGATGTGGCGGACTCGACCGTCCTCTCGCCGTTCCAGCGGGAGCGGCTCCTCGACCGCCTGCGCACTCGCCTGGTCGACGGAGTGCTCACGATCGCGGCATCCGAACATCGTGCGCAATTGCGCAACAGGGATGCCGCGCGCGACCGGCTGGCCACCGTCGTGGCCGATGCCCTACGGCCGTCGGCGCCGCCGCGACGACAGACGAAGCCGAGTCGCAGTGCCAAGGAACGACGCCTGGCGGCGAAGAAGCGGCGCACCGACGTCAAGCGGCTGCGACGCCCGCCGCACGACTGAGCGTTCCCGCACGGCTCCGACTCCGCCGCCTCGACGGAGGTTCCGCTCGGAGGGCGGAGCGCCGCAGGGGATGTCAGGGCACGACCGTCCACGCGTACATGCCGCCACTGTGCCGCGCGAAGACGACGTCGCCGCAATCGAGACCATCCGCCGGTTCGGGCCCGAGCCGGATGACGTGCTCGGCGAAGGCCGGCGGTGCCGGATCGGCGACGGGCTCGCAACCCTCGGGCGGCGTGGCATCCGCCGGCGCATTCCACGCGGCGGCAGCGGCCCCCGTCGAGGGACTCCAGATGAGACGGACGTCTCGCGCCGACTCCGGGATGCGGCTCACGATGGGCAGTTCTCGAATCTCGGTATCCCACGAAAGTGACATTCCGAGTACCCTCCAGCGCTGCCGAGTGGAATCCGAGACGACGTGCGAGATCGTGCCCGCCATGAAGCCGACAGCTGTCAGGAGGCCGTGACGGCCGTCAGAAGAAGCGGGACACGTCGACGCCGAACCAGAGCAGTGCCTCGTGGGTGCTCCCGACGAGCACGTACAGCGCGAGCAGGGAGCCGAACGCGATCTCGCGAACCGACCCGGTGTCGCCGAGCACGGGCAGGGCGACGAAGCCGTTCGAGCGCCAGATGCTGCTGATGATCGGCGCCCGTCTCAGCAGCTTCGGCGGCCGCGGCCGGATCGGCCAGAGCAGCCCGGGCAGGCCGCCGGTGGTGAGGAGGTCGCCGGCGAGGTGTGCCACGAAGCCGACGACGACCGCGAACGGGAACCATCCGATGCTGCTCGGAGCGAGGATCACCAGGAGCACGCCGAACGCCGCCCCGAGCACCCAGGCGGTCGCCCACGATTCGACCATGTCGCGCGCCTTCAGCGCGAAGCACATGAGCGCTGCGGCACCGATCACGGTGCCGAGCGAGAAGGTGCCGAGCCGCTCGGTCGTCAACGTCACGAGCGTGAGCCCCCATGCGCCGAGGCCGACGAGCGCCGCCGCGATCAGCGAATGAGCCCCGTGACGGTGACCTCCCGACACGGAGTTGACGGCGCCGGCGGTGAGCCTACCGAGGATCGGCACCGACCGGGCGATCGTGGCGCCGTGATGGTCGGCGTCGGGGAGCAAGGCCGCACCGGCGCAGACGAAGGATCCGGCGATGACGCCGACCGGGTCGAGAGGGTACGCACCGCTCGTGAGGAACGGCATGGCACCGGTCGCGGCGATCCACGCGGCGGCGCCGCTGGTGGCATGGTTGACGCCCATCATCGCGGTGGGATTCCCTTTCGATCGCGTGCATCTCACCCGATGCGGGGTACGTGACTCAGGCTGTCGCCGCGTCGCCGACGATCAGCGATCGCAGCTCGTCTGCGAACCGCTCGACGGGGCCGTCGACGACGAGCGTCGGCGCGACGGTCGTGATCGGGAGCGCGGCGACCGGGGAGGGCGCCAGCCCGACCTCCGCCCGCCACCGGCTGATCTGCGCCGCCGAGGCCGCGTAGACGATGCGTCCGAGCCCCACCCACGCGTGCGCCGCGGAGCACATCGGACAGTGCTCGCCCGAGGTGTAGACGGTGGCGGCAGCACGCTCGGTCGCCGTCAGGTTCGCCGCCGCCCAGCGCGCGATCTCGAACTCGGGATGCCGCGTCTCGTCGCCGAGGGTCGTCTCGCGATTGCGATCGGCGAAGCGTTCGACGCCGCCTGCATCGACGAGTACGGAGCCGAATGCACCGTCGCCGTCGGCCGCGGCCTTCCGCGCGAGAGCGACGGCGCGCTCGAGGAATGCCAGATCTTCGTCGGTGATGCCCACAGACCGAGTCTGCCGCGGTTCGGGGCCGACGCGAAACCGCCACTTCGCGTTCGATGTGAATGCGACCCCGGAGGCCGCGACGGTCGTAGGCTCGAAAGGTGGACATCAGAGAGATCCCCCTCACGACGATCGACGGCGAGCAGACCTCGCTCGCCGACTACGCCGACCAGGTGGTGCTGGTCGTCAACGTCGCGTCGAAATGCGGCCTCACCCCGCAGTACGAGAAGCTCGAGGCACTGCAGCGCGAGTACGCCGACCGCGGGTTCACCGTACTCGGGTTTCCCTGCAACCAGTTCGCCGGTCAGGAGCCGGGCAGCAGCGACGACATCAAGGAGTTCTGCTCGATGACCTATGGCGTCACCTTCCCGCTCATGCAGAAGGTGAAGGTCAACGGGCGCCACCGGCATCCGCTCTACGCAGAACTCACCGCCGTCGCCGACGCGAGCGGCAAGGCCGGCCGCGTGAAATGGAACTTCGAGAAGTTCGTCGTGCAGCCGGGCGGGGGAGTTCAGCGCTTCAGGCCTGCGACGCAACCCGACGACCCGGCGGTGATCGCCGCGATCGAAGCCGGCCTCACCCGGGCACGGGCCGCCTGAGCTCGAATCGACCGGCTTCAACGCACGCCGCGCGGCACCTTGACCCTCCGCTCCGCCCGGCCCACAATTGGGGGGTTGATCCGAATGCCAAGGGGAGCGGAGCACGAATGTCCGACGCGTATGCACGTCCGACCAGCGACGAAGGGGCCGCAACCACGGCCCTGCCGACCTTCGCGCCACCTCCGGCCGATGGGCCGTCGCCGACCGTGAGCGATCCGGTCGAGCGACGCAAGTGGGGCAGCGACCTGCGGTTCATGCTCGTCGTGCTCGCGGCCATCGTCGCGCTCTTCCTCGCCTTCGCCCTGCTGATCGCCTTCAGCCCCACGGGCGCGGCGATCAGCGCGCTCGCGATCATCGCCGCGCCGATCGCGACCATGGTCGCGGCGTACTACGGCATCTCGCTCGCGCTGCGGCAGGTGAAAGACGCGCGCGATGCGGCCGATGCGAGTGAGGCCCGCGCCCGCGCCGCCGAGCAGTCGGCCCGTGAATCCGACGCGTGGGCGGCCCAGATGGAGTCGGGGCTGCGCGTCGCCGTCGCGAAGCTCAAGGCCGCGGCCCAAGACACCCGCGATGTCGAGCGCGCAGCGGGCACGCCCGACGATTTCTTCTGAGTTCGCACCGGCGCGGACCCGTCAGGCGCCGTCGATCAGAGCTCGGCGAGCACCGAAACCGGCCGCTCGATGCACCTCGCCACGAAGGTGAGGAACGCCGCGGCCTCTGCACCGTCGCAGACGCGGTGATCGAACGAGATCGTGAGCTCGGTCACCGTGCGCACGGCGAGGGCGCCGTCGACCACCCATGGGCGCTCGATGAACCGGCCGATGCCGAGCATCGCCGCCTCGGGGTGGTTGATGATCGCCGCCGAACCGTCGACACCGAGGGTGCCGTAGTTGTTGAGCGTGAAGGTGCCGCCGGTCAGTGCCGACGGCGGGAACACGCCGGTGGCGGCCTCCTCGGTGCGAGTCGTGATCGCGTCGCGCAACGTGCGCAGCGACATCCGCTCGGTGCCGTGCACGACCGGCACGAGCAGGCCGCGAGGGGTCTGCGCGGCCAGCCCGAGGTTCACGGCCGAATGGTAGACGAGCTCTTCGCGTTCGGCGTCGAAGCTCGCGTTCAGCGCGGGGTGCCGCGCGAGCGCCGCGACGACGAAACGGGCGATGAGCGCGGTGACGCCGAAGCGCTCGCCGGTCGCCTCCTGCAGCTGTCGGCGCGCAGCGAGCAGGCCGCTCGCATCGACATCCATCCAGACGGTCGCCTCGGGGATCTCGCGGCGTGAGCGCGAGAAGTGGGCGGCGGCGGCGCGCCCCATGCGGTCGAGCGGCACGCGCCGGTCGCCTTCGCGGTCCGTCGCAGGCGCGGCGACGGCCTCCGGCGACGGTGTCCGCATCGACGGGGCGAGGGATGCCGCAGCCTCGGCGCCCATCGTCGGGGCCTCGTGCTCGGCGATGAACGACTCGACATCGCGCCGCATCACGAGGTGGTCATGGCCCGAGCCGAGCAGTTGGCTCGCATCGAAGCCGTATTCGCGGGCGAGGCGGCGCACGATCGGCGAGACGACGGGGGAGCGGCGCGCGGAGTCGAGCCTGGCTGCACCGTTCGAACGAGGCGCGGTCGTCGAGCCGCCGCCGCTTCCGGGCGAAGAGGGGGCGCCCCCGCCGCTGCGCCGGCCGAAGCGAGCCGGCGCCGAGGCCGATCGTTTCGTCACCGTCGACTGCCGAGTGCCGTAGCCGATCAGCACCGCGCCGGACTCCTCGGCGAGCGCGGTCTCGCTCGTCACGATGCCGGGTTCGGCCGGCGCCGCGACATCCGCAGCCTTCGCCTCACCGCCGAGCGTCATGAGCACGGCGCCCGCGTGCAGCACCTCGCCGACCTCGCCGCCGAGCGACTCCACGATGCCGGCGAACGGCGTCGGCAGCTGCACGACCGACTTGGCCGACTCGAGCTCGACGACGACCTGGTCGATCGCCACCTCGTCGCCCGGCGCGACGAGCCAGGAGACGATCTCGGCCTCGGTGAGCCCTTCGCCGAGGTCGGGCAGGATGAACTCGCGGCTCATGCGTCCCACTCCCAGGTGTCGAGCGCGGCGAGCACGCGGTCGGCGGTCGGCAGATGGTACTCCTCGAGTTTCGGCGAGGGGTACGGGATGTCGAAGCCCGCGATGCGCAGCACGGGCGCGGCGAGGTGGTGGAAATTGCGCTCGGTCACCCGTGCGGCGACCTCGGCGCCGTAGCCGCCGAACTGGGCGGCCTCGTGGATGACGGCGGCGCGGGACGTCTTGCGCACCGAGGCACCGACGGTCTCGTCGTCGAAGGGGGAGAGGCTGCGGAGGTCGACGACTTCGACCGAGAGGCCTTCGGCGGCAGCGGCATCTGCGGCCTCGAGTGCGGTGCGCACCGTCGGGCCGTAGCCGATGAGGGTCACGTCGGTGCCCTCGCGCACGATCTCGGCGCGGTCCATCGGCGCCGTCGTCACGGGCAGCGCGAGCGGCGCCTTCGACCAGTACCGGCTCTTCGGCTCCATGAACACGACGGGGTCGTCGCTGTCGATCGCCTCGCGCAGCATCGAGTAGGCGTCGGCGGGGTTCGACGGCATCACGACCGTCAGGCCGGGCGTCGAGGCCCAGTACGACTCGGACGAGTCGGAGTGGTGCTCGACGCCGCCGATCGCACCGGCGCAGGGGATGCGCACGACCATGGGCAGCGTCACCCGCCCCTTCGTGCGGTTCCGCATCTTCGCGACGTGCGAGACCATCTGCTCGAATGCCGGGTAGCTGAAGGCGTCGAACTGCATCTCGACGACCGGGCGCATGCCGTACATCGCCATGCCGACGGCGGTTCCGATGATGCCCGACTCGGCGAGCGGCGAGTCCCAGATGCGGTCGTCGCCGAACTCGGCCTGCAGGCCGTCGGTGACGCGGAACACCCCGCCGAGCGGGCCGACGTCCTCGCCGTAGACGATGACGCGGTCATCGGCCGCCATGGCGTCGCGGAGCGCGGCGTTCAGCGCGCCCGCCATGGTCAGCGGGGTCGGTTCGCCGGTCGGTTCGGTGGATGCCTCGCCGCGGGCGCTGCTCGTCGCGGTCGCGGTCATCGTGCGGCTCCCTCGTGGCTCGCCTGGCTCGCGAACGCACCGGCGGCGATCTCGGCCTCGAGCGCGGCGCGCTGTTCGAGCAGGGCGGCGCGTTCGCGCCCGTAGACGTGGTCGAAGAGCTCGAGCGGGTCGAGTTCGGCCTCGGTCGTCATGACGTCGCGCGTGCGGGCGGCGAGGGCCTCGGCGGCATCCGTGATCTCGGCGCGCACGGACTCGGTGAGCGCGCCCTCTGAGACGAGATACTTCTCGAGGCGCTCGATCGGGTCGCGGCGCTTCCAGTGCTCGACATCGCGCGCGGCGCGGTAGCGCGTGGGGTCGTCGGAGTTGGTGTGCGCTTCGATGCGATACGTCACGCCCTCGATGAGGGTGGGCCCGCCACCGTCGCGGGCACGGTCGACCGCGGCACTGGTGACGGCGTACATCGCCGCGATGTCGTTGCCGTCGACGTGGTAGCCCGGCATGCCGTAGCCGACTGCCTTGTCGGCGAGCGTCGCCGCACGGGTCTGCCGCTCGAGCGGCACGCTGATCGCGAACTGGTTGTTCTGCACGACGAAGACGGTCGGCGTCTGCCAGACCGCGGCGAAGTTGAAGGCCTCATGAGCGTCGCCCTCGCTCGTGGCACCGTCGCCGAGGAACGTCAGCGCGACGATCGGGTCGTGCCGCAGGCGCGCCGCGTGCGAAAGGCCGACGGCGTGCAGCGCCTGCGTCGCGAGCGGCGTCGCCTGGGCTGCGGTGCGGTGCGCGTGCTGGTCGTAGCCGTTGTGCCAGTCGCCGCGGAACGACTGCAGGATGTCGGCGGGCTCGATGCCGCGAGTGAGCAGGGCGATCGTGTCGCGGTAGGTCGGGAAGAGCCAGTCCTGAGCGGTGAGTGCCGCGACGGCGCCGATCTCGCAGGCCTCTTGACCGTAGGCGGAGGGATAGGTGGCGAGCCGGCCCTGCTTCGTGAGCGCGGTGACCTGCACGTCGAATCGGCGGGCCACGACCATCTTGCGGTAGAGCTCGAGCAGGGTCTCGGTGTCCGGCAGGCCGAAGCCGCCGGTCGTCGCGCCCGTGACCGCATGGCCGGCGTTGTCGAGCAGCCGAAGGGGCTTCTCGCTCGGCAGGGTGCGGACGGAGGCGTGCTCGACATTGAGGCTCATGACCTCATCGTCGGACACTCTCGCGCGCCGCGGAGGCGCTCCCGGACAACCGTGAACGAACGGCACGGGGGGCACGAAAGCGCGGCCGTTCGTCCCGACAATCGGCCTCAGGTGCGCCAGATGTCCAGCGTCTGCGCGGGCGGATGCCCCTCGATCTCGGCGAGGATCAGGTGCGAGCGCGTCGAGACGACGCCCGGCATGTCGTGGATGTCGCGGAGGATCGCCTGGCTCAGTTGCTCGTGATCCGGCGCGCTCACCGTGAGGATGATGTCGATGTCGCCCGAGACGGCCTGCACCTTCTCGACGAAGGGCAGTGTGGCGAGCTTCTCGGCGATCGACTCCCACGACACCTCGCCGATGCGCACGACGACGAGCGCCGAGATGTGCAGGCCGATCGCCTTGCGGTCGATGTGCGCGCCGAACCCGGTGATGACCCCGCGCTGCTGCAGCTGCTGCACGCGGTTGTGCGCCGCGGTGCGCGAGATGTGCACCCGCTCGGCGAGCGTGCGCACCGAGAGGCGACCGTCGCGGCTCAGCTCGGCGACGATGCGGCGATCGATGCTGTCGAGCGCGTCGTTGCGGTGCGGTGCTGGCTGGGTCATCATCGTCCTCGTGGTTCATGCTCAGCGTACCGGCTGCGACGCCTCGCGCGACGGAGAGATGCGCGCATCGGCGCGTGCCTGATCGCGCGGGGCAGCAGCGGCCACACCGCCGCTATGGCGTCGAGCCATCCGTTCGCGACGCGCTCGACGCGCGGCGTCCAGCGGAACCCGTAGGCCGCCCTGATTCGCGGGGGCAGCAGTGCGGCCGTCATGAGGCGCACGAGCGGCAGCAGCAGGCCGGCACCGAACGGCAGAGCGGATGTCTCGCCCAGCAGGCTTCTCGCGACGTGCCGGGCCTCGCCGCCGACCTCGAGTGAGGCGAGTCGCTCGAGCCACCACGCATCGAACTCGGCCCGGGTCTCCGGCCATCCCTCGCCGGCGGCCTGCAGCCGTGTGCCGAGCGGCGCGTAGCCGCGCACGATCGTGTCGGCGATGGCCGCGGGCAGCGGACCCTCGAGCCGCTCCTGCAGGCTCAGTGCGACCGCGAGCAAGGTCGAGGCCACCCAGCGCTGGGCGTCGGCGTCGAACGCGCTGTACCCGGGCGCGTCGCCCTCGGCGCCGCCGCGCACCGGCCCGTGCCTGCGATTGACGGCGCGCACCGCGTCTGCGGCGATCTGCTCGTCGCCGAAGCCGATCGCGTAGACGTAGTCGAGCGTGCCGAACAGCCGATCGAGCGGGCGCTCG
The DNA here is from genome assembly GCF_053619715.1 of Agromyces sp. NPDC055520. NCBI lineage: Bacteria > Bacillati > Actinomycetota > Actinomycetes > Micrococcales > Microbacteriaceae > Agromyces > Agromyces sp. NPDC055520. Next base: position 43,999 of record NZ_JBSHJY010000007.1, read on the forward strand.
CGAAACCCGCTGTGTCGCGCGACACCGCGCGCGACCCGCGGGTCGGCCAGTTGCAGGAGGATCGCCGCCCCGCCGCCGAGCAGCAGCACGCCCTCGGCGCCGTGGCGGCGGAAGACCGCGAGTTCGTCGTTCGACTGAGTGCCCATCGCTCTCAGTTGTACCGCTAGTACCAGTTGAATCGCTCGGAGTGCGCCCAGGCGCCGCACGGCGAACCGTAACGCCCCGAGATGTACGAGAGGCCCCACTCGATCTGCGTCGCAGCGTTGGTGCGCCAGTCGGCGCCCGCGCTGGCCATCTTGCTGCCCGGCAGCGACTGCGGGATGCCGTAGGCGCCGCTCGAGGCGTTGTAGGCGTCGGCGCGCCAGCTCGATTCCCGCGTCCACAACTGCACGAGGCACTGGTACTCGCCCGAGCCCCAGCCGTACCGGGCGACGGCGCCGGCCGCGTAGGCCTTCGCCCCGGCGGTGTCGACGACGACCCCGGGCGGCGGTGCGCTGCCCACGTCGCCGCCGGCTTCGGCCGCTGCTGCGGCGGCGAGCTGCCGTGCCTCGGCCGCCTGCCGCAACTGCTCGCCCGCCTCGTACTGCCGTTCGAGTGCCGCGGTGCTGTCGCGCAGGCTCGCGAGCTGGGCGTAGAGGGTGTCGACGACGACGCGTTGCCCGGCGAGTTCAGCCTCGGCCGCCTCGTGCGCCGACTCCGCTTCGGCGGCGGCCGCCGCCGCAGCATCCGCGAGTCGCGACCGCTCGCGTTCGGCGACGTCCGCCTGCGCCGAGAGGGAGGCCGACTCGGCCTTCGCCGCCTCGGCCGCGTCGGCGATGCCGCCGTAGAGTTTCGTCACCTGCGCCGCGCGCGAGAGCCCCTGCAGCAGGTCGACGGACCCGTCGCCGTCGAAGAGCAGTCGCAACGTGACATCCGCCCCGCCCGAACGCGCGAGCACGGCTCCGACGCGCCCGAGTCGCTCGCCCGAGGCGAGGGCCGCGGCATCCGCTGCCGTCGATTGCGTCGCGAGCGTCGACGCACGCTGCTCCGCGGTCGCGAGCGCCGCGGCTGCTGCGGCGGATACGCCGGCCGCCTCGACGGCGGCGTCGCCGAGCGCCGCGGCCGTCGTCTCGAGTGAGGCGACGAGCGCGCCGATGCGCGCCGCCTCGGCCTCGCGCGACGCGACGTTCGCCTTGGCGGCGGCGACCTCGTCCCAGCTGGGGTAGTCGTCGCCGAAGGCGGGAGAGGCGGGCAGCACGAGGGCGGCGGCGATGAGCGTCGCCGCAACACCCGCGTACCCAGGCCTGGCTCGCACGAGACCCCCTTCGAAGCCGTGAGTCTACCCACGGGTGCTCTCGGCGCTCGTTCGGACACGCACCGTAGGCTCGATCGAATGCGAGTCATGCGAGAGGTGCGTCTGCCGCTGCTGGTCACGGCGGCGCTGCTCGCGCTGACGGCGTGCGCGGGCCCGGCGTCGGGCGCCGAGCCCGTCGTCGCCCCCGAACCGGCACCGGCGGCGGCACCCGACCCCGTCGACCCGATCGCCGAGTGGGTCGATGAGCGGATGTCGCGGCTCACGATCGAACAGAAGGCCGCCGCGCTGCTCATGGTGCACGCGCCGGGCACCGACCCCGCGCCGCTGCGCGCCTACGTCGACGCGGGCGTCTCGGGGCTCATCCTCATGGGTGACAACGTGCCGGCGGGCCCCGCCGAACTCGCGGCGCTCACCGCGGCAGTGCAGACCGACCCCGAGGCGCCCGTGCTGATCGGCATCGATGAAGAGGGCGGCGAGGTGCAGCGTCTGCCGTGGGACTCCGCGGCTGCGGCCGACACCCTGCGCGCCGAAGCGCCCGCCGCCGCGCAGGCGGCCTTCGCGGCTCGGGCGGGCACGCTCGCCGCGAGCGGAGTCACCGTGAACTTCGGCATCGTCGCCGACGTCACCGCCGACCCCGATTCGTTCATCTACGGGCGCGTGCTCGGAACCGACCCAGTCAGCTCGGCCGAACGAGTGGCCGGCTCGGTCGCGGGGGAGCGCGGCGTCGTCGCGAGCACGCTCAAGCACTTCCCCGGCCACGGGGCTGCGCCGGGCGACTCGCACTCGAGCGTGCCGTCGGCGCCGCTCACGGTCGACGAGTGGCGGGCGGGACCGGCCCTGCCGTTCACGAGCGGCATCGACGCGGGTGCCGAACTCGTGATGACCGGTCACCTCAGCTACCCCGCCGTCGACCCGGCACCGGCGTCGCTCTCGCCCGAATGGCACCGCATTCTGCGCGACGAACTCGGTTTCGACGGCGTCGTCGTCACCGACGACATGCTCATGCTGCAGCACAACGGCCTGCCCGAGTACGCAGATCCCGGCGAGAACGCCGTGCGCGCCGTCGCCTCGGGCGCCGACCTGCTGCTCTACGTGCTGCCCGCCGACCCCGCGTCGATGGGCATCTCGATCGACGGCCTCGTCGCCTCGCTCGTCGGCGCCGTGCACGCGGGGCGCATCACCGAGGCGCGGCTCGACGACGCCGTCGAGCGAGTGCTCACCCTGCGGCGCACGCTCGCGGTCTGAGCTCTCGCGGCTCGAACCCGAGTGGTCGCTGAGAATTCTGGTCGAGGCGGGAATAGGCCGCAGCACTACATGCGTTTGCATAGGTGTGGCCGAACGGCCGCGCGACACGAACCACGACATCGAACACGGGAGACCACCCAATATGACGACCACCGCCTCGACGATCGAGATCCCCGGATACCGTGCAGGCAGCTGGAAGATCGACCCCACGCACAGCGAGGTCGGCTTCAGCATCCGCCACATCATGATCAGCAAGGTCAAGGGCAAGTTCGAGCGCTTCGACGCGACCTTCATCACGGCAGAGAACCCGCTCGACTCGAGCGTCACCGCCTCGGCCGAGGTCGCCTCGATCACCACGAACGAGCCGAACCGCGATGCCCACCTGCGCACCGGCGACTTCTTCGAGGCCGAGACCTACCCGACGATCGACTTCGTCTCGACCGGTGTTCGTGTCGAGAAGGGCGACTTCAAGGTCGACGGCGACCTCACGATCCGCGGCATCACGAAGCCGGTCACCTTCGACTTCGACTTCGGCGGCTTCGGCGGCGACCCCTACGGCAACTACAAGGGCGGCGCCACGGCGAAGACCGTCATCAACCGCGAAGACTTCGGCCTGCACTACAACGCGGCGCTCGAGACCGGCGGCGTGCTGCTCGGCGACCAGGTGACCATCACCCTCGAGCTCCAGGCTGCGCTCGAGCAGTAAGCACCGAACGCACGTACGCGAAGGGTCGGATGCCTCGGGCACCCGGCCCTTCGTCGTCGGATCACGCCGTCGTGATCTCGCCGAGCTCGGTCGACCAGAATGCGGCCCAACGCCGGAACGCGGGGCGGAACCTGCTCACCGCCGGCCGATCGCGGAACCGGGTCACCTCGATCGACGTCGTGCCGCGGCGCTCGGGGGCGCGGCGCCAGGTGCCGACCACCTCGCCGTCGGCGACGAGGATCGGCAGGAAGAGGCCGTTCTTGCCGGGCACGACGCGCAGCGCGTCGGCCTCGGAGCAGAACGCCGTGCGGTCGCCGTAGCCGAGGAAGTACTCATCGAAGGGCGCGAGCGCGTGGCGACCCGTCGGTGCGGCCGACCCGACTGCGGTCGACGGGGGAGCGGTGTCTGCGGCGACGAAGCGCTCGGCGTCGAACGGGGACACCGCCTCGCCGGCTGCGGCCTGCGCGGCCCGCGCCTGCGCGAGCGTCAGGCCCGTCCACCACGCGAAGTCGCGTACGGTGACCGGACCGTGGCCGCGTGCGTACCCGGCGAACAGCCGCGCGAGCGTCTCGTCGTCGTCTTCGGGTTCGTCTGAGCGGCGCGGCGACCACTCGTCGAGCAGCACGAAGCGCTGCCGCGCGCGGGTCTCGACCGGGCCGCAGCAGAGCAGCCCTTCGTTGGCGAGCCGCCAGATGAGGTGGTAGCCGCGCTGGCCCACCGTGTCGATGCCCGCCGCCGTCCAGGCGACCTGCAGTTCGTCGCGCGTCGCGGACCGCCCGCCCTCGAGCTCGCGCACCGCGACCCGGCGGGCGACGGCGTGCACCTCGTCGTCGATGCCCTCGTCGCGATGGGTCTTCGCCGCCCGCTGCATGAGGCGCGCCGCCGTGAGGCGGAGGATCGGCCGGAGCATCTCGGGGGCGACGAAGTGCAGGGTGCCCCGCATCGGCCATGAGCGCAGCAGCACTCGCTCGTCGATGGCGGTGTCGATCGTGGTCTCGGTCGTGCCGGCGACTCGAGACCCGATCACCCACTTCGCGGCCGCGAGATCTTGCGCCTGCAGGCAGACCAGCCGCTCGACCGCCGCAGCGGGGGAGTCGAAGCCCCCGTCGAGCCCCTGCGCCGCCAGCCGGACGGCGCGCACCGCCGAGGTCGTGGCGCGCGAGGCATCCGTCGTCATGCTGCGAGTCTGCCGCAACCCGGTGACATCCGCTTCGACCGGCGCGGCGACCGTGCCGACTCGGCGACGGGCGCGCTCAGCGGCTGGGTGGACGCTCAGCGAGTGGGAGCCTCGCGGGATAGACTGGGAGGCTGTGCCGCTCGGCACGCCATCCCACCCCTTTCGTTTCGGAGGAATCCCCGTGCTCGCCGTTCATGATCTCGAGATCCGCATCGGTGCGCGCGTGCTGATGGAGCACGTCGACTTCCGCGTGTCCGACGGCGACAAGATCGGCCTCGTCGGCCGGAACGGCGCCGGCAAGACCACCCTCACGAAGACGCTCGCGGGCGAGACCCTGCCGACGGGTGGTCGCATCGACCGAAGCGGCGAGATCGGCTACCTCCCGCAGGATCCGCGCTCCGGCGACCCCGAGATGCTCGCCCGCACCCGCATCCTCGACGCGCGCGGGCTCGGACAGATCGCACTCGGCATGCACGAGGCGAGCATGAACATGGGCAGCGACGACCCCGAGGTCGCCGAACGCGCCATGAAGAAGTACGGCAATCTCACCGACCGGTTCAACGCGCTCGGCGGATACGCCGCCGAAGCCGAGGCCGCCTCGATCGCCTCGAACCTGAACCTGCCGGACCGCATCCTCGACCAGCCGCTGAAGACCCTCTCGGGCGGCCAGCGACGCCGCATCGAGCTCGCTCGCATCCTCTTCTCCGATGCCGAGACGATGATCCTCGACGAGCCGACGAACCACCTCGACGCCGACTCGGTCGTCTGGCTCCGCGAGTTCCTGAAGAACTATCGCGGCGGCGTCATCGTGATCTCGCACGACGTCGTGCTCGTCGGCGAGGTCGTGAACCGGGTGTTCTACCTCGATGCGAACCGCTCGGCGATCGACATCTACAACATGGGCTGGAAGCACTACCAGCGTCAACGGGCTGCAGATGAGGAGCGCCGCAAGAAGGAGCGGATGAACGCCGAGAAGAAGGCCGACGTGCTGAAGCTGCAGGCCGCGAAATTCGGCGCCAAGGCCTCGAAGGCCGCCGCGGCGCACCAGATGGTCGCCCGCGCCGAGAAGCTGCTCTCGGGCCTCGAAGAAGTGCGCGTCGTCGACCGCGTCGCGAAGCTCCGCTTCCCGACGCCGGCGCCCTGCGGCCGCACGCCCATCACTGCGTCGGATCTCTCGAAGAGCTACGGCTCGCTCGAGATCTTCACCGCCGTCGACCTCGCGATCGACCGCGGCTCGAAGGTCGTCATCATCGGCCTGAACGGTGCGGGCAAGACGACGCTCCTCCGTATCCTCGCGGGCGTCGACGAACCCGACACGGGCGTCGTGGACGCCGGCCACGGCCTGCGCGTCGGCTACTACGCGCAGGAGCACGAGACGATCGACGTCAAGCGTTCGGTGCTCCAGAACATGGTGAGCGCATCGCCGAACCTCACCGAGACCGAGGCGCGCAAGGTGCTCGGCTCGTTCCTCTTCACGGGCGACGACGTGCACAAGCCCGCGGGCGTGCTGTCGGGCGGCGAGAAGACCCGTCTCGCACTCGCGATGATCGTCGTCTCCGGCGCCAACGTGCTGCTGCTCGACGAGCCGACCAACAACCTCGACCCCGCGAGCCGCGCCGAGATCCTCGACGCCCTCGCGCACTACGAGGGCTCGGTCGTGCTCGTCTCGCACGACCCCGGCGCAGTGGAGGCGCTGAACCCCGAGCGCGTGCTCATCATGCCCGACGGCACCGAAGACCACTGGAGCCGCGAGTACCAGGAGCTCATCGAGCTGGCTTAGCGCCGGTCGAGCTGGCTTAGCGCCGGTCGAGCACGCCGTCTTCGAGGTCGGCATCGGCGTCGCGCCGCTTCCGCCTCGGCGTGCGGGCCGCTCGAGCTGCGGCATCCATCGAACCGGATGTCTCGGCGAGCGCCTTCCTCTCCTGGTTCGCCGCCCATGCGAGGCCGACGAACCCCATGAGTGCGAAGACGTACCACTGCAGCGCGTACGAGAGGTGCGGACCCTCGTCGCGTTCTGGGCGGGCTGCGGCGAGCGGCGGTTCGGCGGCGTCGGAGCCCGACTGCACGAGCACGCCGTACGCGGCCGTGTAGCTCGGCTCGCCGACGCGCTCGGCGAGTTCGTCGAGGTCGATCGTCGCGAACTCGACGCCCGTCGAGGTGCGGCCCTCGATGCGCCCCTCGCCCGCCTTCAGCCGCGCCTCGACCTCGACGTGCCCGCTCGGAGGCGGCGGCACCTCGCTCGGCCGACCCTCGGCGTTCTGTGCGATCCAGCCGCGGTCGACCATGAACACGGTGCCGTCGTCGAGTCGGAACGGGGTGATCACCTGGAAGCCGGTGCTGCCGCCGAACGGTCGATTGCGCACGACGATCTCGTCGTCGACGAGGTACTCGCCTGAGAGCCCGACCACCTGCCAGCGTTGGTCGATGTCGAAGGCCTCGGGGTCGGGCAGCGCCTCGGCCACGGGCACGGGGGCCGCGTCGTAGTTCGCGTCGATGCGCGCGACCTCGGCGAGTGCCTCGCTGCGCCGGTTGAGCTGCCACGTGCCGAGTGCCGAGCAGGCGATCGCGAACGCGATCGTGAGCGCCAGGTAGCCCGCCCAGCGTCGGTGCACGAGAAAGCGCCAATCGCTCACGAGGCGCCTCCGCCCGAGGCATCCGGTCGTCGCTCGTCGGCACCGTCACCGGCGAACGCGGCGACCGCGACCGGGAACGAACGCGCCTCGAGGAAGCCGCGCAGGTAGTCGACGTGCTCGTCGCACGCGAGCCAGGTCTTGCCGCGGTCGCCCGTGTGGATGCGCGGGTTGCGCCAGTCGACGCGCCAGGTCGCGGGCTGCCGGCACTCGGCGCGCGAGCAGACGCCGTGGTCGGGCGACGCGCCCAATCCACCGATCATGCGGCACCGCGCTCGTCGGCGTCGCGTGCGTCGGCGTCGCCGTCACGCTGGTCGTCGCGCGTATCGCGCCGCGGCTCAGCGGGTGTGTCAGCGGGCGGCTCAGCGGGCGATTCGAAGCTCGGCGGGGGAGTACGGCGAATCAGGCCACCCGGCCGCAGCACCGAGCGCTGCCGATTGGCGCTGCCGACGTTCGCGAGCACGACCGCGAAGTACGGCAGCACGATGGCCCCGACGGCGAAGACCGCGAGCCACCAGCCCTTCGCGAAGAGCAGCGCGACGACGCAGAGCACACGGATCGACATCGCGATCGTGTACTTGATCATGCGCGACCGCCGCTCCGCTTCGGGCGAGGGCGGCAGCGTGGTGATCGACTGCTGCTGCTTCATGGTGGTCGCCGTGGTCCTGCGGCACTCCTCTTGCATCAAGCCTACGTCGGTCTCGGGGCGACGGAGGCCTCGATCTCACGAGCCTCTATGCTGAAACGGGCCGATCGGCCCCGACGCACGAAGGAGATGCACGCATGACGACGAGCCGCACCGTTCTCGTGACCGGTGGCAACCGAGGCATCGGCTTCGCGATCGCCCGCGAGTTCATCGCCCAGGGGCACCGGGTCGCCGTCACGGCGCGTTCGGGCGAGGGGCCCGAGGGGTCGCTGACCGTGCGGGCCGACGTGACCGACGCGGCATCCGTCGACAGCGCCTTCACCGAGGTCGAGGCGGCTCTCGGCCCCGTCGAGGTCGTCGTCGCCAACGCCGGCATCACGCGCGACATGCTGCTCATGCGCATGAGCGACGACGACTTCACGAGCGTCGTCGACACCAACCTCACGGGCGCGTTCCGCGTCGTCAAGCGCGCCTCGAAGGGCATGCTGAAGGCGCGCTTCGGGCGCATCGTGCTCATCTCGAGCGTCGTGGGGCTCTACGGTTCGGCGGGCCAGGTCAACTACTCGGCGTCGAAGTCGGCGCTCGTGGGCATGGCCCGGTCGCTCACGCGAGAGCTCGGCGCCCGCAACATCACGGCCAACGTCGTCGCCCCCGGATTCATCGAGACCGACATGACCGACGAACTGCCCGAGGCGCAGCAGGCCGAGTACAAGAAGAACATCCCGCTCGGCCGGTTCGCCGCCCCAGAAGAAGTCGCGAAGGTCGTCGCCTGGATCGCGGGCGACGACGCCGGGTACATCTCGGGAGCCGTCATCCCCGTCGACGGCGGCCTCGGAATGGGGCACTAGCCTCTGCACGCCATCGGGCGCACAGGGGCGTCATAGCGCGCTGCCGAGCCAGAGTCCGAAGCCGGCGGCCGTGAGCGAGAACACGAGCATCAGCACGCCGCTGACGAGCGATGCGGCGAATCGACGCTGACGGAGGAGCTGCACCGTCTCGTAGCTCGCGGTGCTGAAGGTCGTGTAGCCGCCGAGGAATCCGGTTCCGAGTACGACGGCGAGCCCAGGGGGCAGCACGTTCGAGAACGTCGCGCCGATGACGAGACCGAGCGCGAAGGAGCCCGACACGTTGATGGCCGTCGTCGCCCACTGGAACGCGGTGCGGACTCGTGATCGGATGAGGCCGTCGATCACGAAGCGCAGGCCGGCGCCGAGGCCGCCGGCGACGACGACCGAGAGGAAGAGCGGCAACGTCACGCTGCCTCACCGCCCCGGCCGACGCGTCGTCGGTCACCGCGCCCCAGCCCGATCCCGGCGACGATGCCCGCCCAGGTTGCGACGCCGCCGACGAGCAGGGTTCCGAGCGCGTAGAGGATCGATGCTGCGACCGCGCCGTTCACCGCGAGCACGACGGTGTCGCTCGCGAGCGCGCTGTAGGTGGTGAATCCGCCGCAGAACCCGGTGCCGATGAGCAGGCGGAGTCGGCCCGCCGAGGCATCCGCGGAACCCCGGTGCGCGAGTGCGGAGTACAGGCAGCCGAGCACGAACGCCCCGACGATGTTGACGATCGCGATGGCGATCGGCACGTCCGCGACTGCGGGGATCGCCAGAGCGAGCCCGGCCCGGGCTGCGGACCCGGCCATGCCTCCTGTCACGACGAGCGCGATGGCGCTCCACCGCAGGTGGGGCGGCCGTGGCTCCGTCACGAGTCGGTTCCGTGGCCGGGCTCGGACGTGCGCTGCGATGCGGGAACGATGACGACCGGTCGTGGTTGGCGGTGCGCCAGTTGCGCGCCGACCGAGCGACTGAAGAATTCGCGCAGACTTCCAGTGAGCGAGTGATCATGGGCGCCCACGACGATCATGGCGGCGTCGAGCGTCGCGCCGAGGTGTCCGAGTGCACCGGCGACATCGCCGGCGAGCGCGAGTGTGCGCCAGGGCACTGCCGTCGCCTCGAGGAGGTCGTGCAAGGAGCGCGCCAGTGCTTCGTCGAACACCGCCTCGTGGTCGTCGGCGAAATCCGGATCGATCGAGGCGCTCTCGACCGATCCGTCGGCCGCCTCTTCGACGGTATATCGTGCGGGGTTGACGTACGCGCACACCAACTCGGCTCCGAACCGGGTCGCGAAGACCGCTGCCTGCTGCACCACGTCGGCCGGCTGACCGGGTACGACGCCGACGATCACCGGCTGCGCCGAGCGCACGCCCTCGACCTCAGCCATGCCGCGATGCTACGCCGCGGCGTGTGCGAGGGTCAACGAGCGACATCGGCGACATCAGCGGAATCAGCGGCTCAGCCGCGAAGGCCGAGCACGGCGAGCACCGGCGACAGGTCGGGTCGGTCGATCGCGAGGTCGGCTTGGGCGCGCACGATCGGCTTCGCACAGAACGCGATGCCGAGCACGGCGCTGCCGAGCATCTGCAGGTCGTTCGCGCCGTCGCCGACGGCGACGGTGCGGTGCAGCGGGATGTCGCCGGCACTCGCCCACTCGACGAGCGCCGTCGCCTTCGCGGCCGCGTCGATGATCGGCCCGTCGACCTTTCCGGTGAGTCGGCCGTCGACGATCTCGAGGCGGTTCGCCCGACAGAAGTCGAGCCCGAGCCGTTCGGCGAGGGGATCGAGCAGTTCGTGGAAGCCGCCGGAGACGACGCCGACCAGTCCGCCCGCAGCATGCACGCCCTCGATGAGCTCGTGCACGCCCGGGGTGGGCGTCATGCGCTCGCGCGCCGCGGCGAGCGCGGCGGTGTCGAGTCCCACGAGCGTCGCGACGCGTTCGCGCAGGCTCTCGGCGAAGTCGAGTTCACCGCGCATCGCGCGTTCGGTCACGGCGGCGACGTGTTCGAGGCTGCCCGCCGCTTCGGCGAGCAGTTCGATCGCCTCCTCGCGGATGAGCGTCGAGTCGGCGTCGAGCACGACGAGCGGGCCGCTCGCGCGGCCGGTGGTGCGGGCGCTCACGCGGCGGCCCGGACGCGGGAGCCCTTGCCCACGACGGTGATGCCGCTGTCGGTCACGATGAAGCCGCGGGCGAGGTCTTCGGCCCGGTCGACGCCGATGCGCGCCCCGGCCTCGACGATGACCTCCTTGTCGAGGATCGCCCGTTGCACGGTGGCGCGGGCATCGATGCGCGCCCGGTCGAAGAGGATCGAGTCGGACACGTGCGCGCCCGATCCGACGATGGCCCACGGCCCGATGACACTGCGCTCGACGTGCGCACCAGAGATGACCGAACCGAGCGAGACGATGGAGTCGATGACCGTGCCGAGCGTGCCGCGGGCGTCGCGCGTGAACTTCGCCGGCGGCGAGTTCAGCTGCTGGCTGAAGATCGGCCACTCGCGGTTGTAGAGGTTGAAGACGGGCAGCACCGAGATGAGGTCTTGGTGCGCCTCGAAGAACGAGTCGATGGTTCCCACGTCTCGCCAGTAGTAGCGGTCGCGGTCGGTCGAGCCGGGCACGTCGTTGCGCTGCAGGTCGTAGACACCGGCGGCGCCCTGCGCGACGAACGCGGGAATGATGTCGCCGCCCATGTCGTGGCTCGAATCGGCGCGTTCGCCGTCGCGCAGCACGGCTTCGATGAGGGCGTCGGCGTTGAACACGTAATTGCCCATCGAGGCGAGCACCTCGCCGGGGGAGTCGGGCAGACCGACCGGGTCGGTGGGCTTCTCGAGGAACCGGTGGATGCGACCCGGGTCGGCGGGGTCGACCTCGATGACGCCGAACTGGTCGGCGAGCCCGATCGGCTGGCGGATGGCGGCGACCGTCGCGGCCGCACCCGACTCGACGTGCGCCTGGATCATCTGGTCGAAGTCCATGCGGTACACGTGGTCGGCGCCGACGACCACGATGATGTCGGGCTGTTCGTCGTAGATGAGGTTGAGGCTCTGCAGGATCGCGTCGGCCGACCCCGAGAACCAGCGCTTGCCGAGGCGCTGCTGCGCCGGGACCGAGGCGACGTACGAGTTCAACAGCCCGCTCATGCGCCACGTCTGCGAGACGTGGCGGTCGAGGCTGTGCGACTTGTACTGGGTCAGCACGACGATCTGCCGCAAGCCCGAATTCAGCAGGTTCGAGAGCGCGAAGTCGATGAGGCGGTACTGCCCGCCGAACGGAACCGCGGGCTTCGCCCGGTCTTCTGTGAGGGGCATGAGTCGCTTGCCCTCGCCGCCGGCGAGGACGATGCCGAAAACCTTGCGCGTCGCCATGCCACAACCCTAGTCAGCGCGGCCGGGCGGCGGGCGGCGAAGTCGGCGCATGTCGGATGCCCCTGCGCTAACGTGTGCATCATGCGCGTCGACCTGCTCACCCGCGAGTATCCACCAGAGGTCTACGGCGGTGCCGGTGTGCACGTCGCCGAACTCGTTCGAGCGTTGCGTTCGAGCATCGACGTGCAGGTGCGGTGCTTCGGCGCCCCGCGCGACGAGGCGGGAACCTTCGGCTACCCGACGCCGCCGTCGTTCGCGACGGCGAACCCCGCGCTCGGCACGATGGGCGTCGACCTGCTCATGGCCGGCGACACCGCCGGCGCCGACCTCGTGCATTCGCACACCTGGTACGCGAACTTCGCCGGCTTCACGGCGAAACGTCTGCACGGGGTGCCGCACGTCGTCACCGCGCACAGCCTCGAGCCCCTGCGGCCGTGGAAGGCCGAGCAGCTCGGCGGGGGATACCGGCTCTCGTCATGGGTGGAGCGCGCCGCGTTCGAGGATGCGGACGCCGTCGTCGCCGTGAGCGAAGGCATGCGCCGCGACATCCTTCGCTCATATCCGTCCATCGATCCCGACCGGGTCGAGGTCGTCTACAACGGCATCGACCTCGAAGACTGGGCGCCGCACGTCGACCCCGAAACCGTGCGGTCGCTCGGCGTCGACCCCGATCGGCCCTCGGTGATCTTCGTCGGCCGCATCACGCGGCAGAAGGGGCTGCCCTACCTGCTGCGGGCCGCCCGGCTGCTGCCCGACGATGTGCAGCTCGTGCTGTGCGCCGGAGCGCCCGACACCGACGAGATCATGGCGGAGGTCACCTCGCTCGTCGACGAGCTGCGCGCTGAACGCGGCGGCGTCGTCTGGATCGACCGGCACCTGCCGCGCGCCGAGCTCTCGGCGCTGCTGACGGCGGCGACGACATTCGTGTGCCCGTCGATCTACGAGCCGCTCGGCATCGTGAACCTCGAGGCCATGGCCTGCGGCGCTCCCGTGGTCGGCACGGCCACCGGCGGCATCCCCGAGGTCGTCGCCGACGGCGTCACGGGGGTGCTCGTGCCGATCGAGCAGGCGGGCGACGGCACCGGCACGCCCGTCGACCCCGAACGATTCGTCGCCGACCTCGCCGCGGCACTCACCGCGGTGGTCGGCGACCCCGCGCGAGCGGCCGAGATGGGCGCGGCCGGGCGGCGACGGGCCGAGACCCACTTCGGCTGGGCGGCGATCGCCGAACGCACGCTCGACCTGTACGCACGCGTGCTCGCCCGCTGACCCGCGCCGACGCGCTCGGCGCGGGCGTGCGCCGAACGACCTCCGCGCTCCCGATAGCATTGGACGTATGGCGAGCACGGTTCTGCAGTTCCACGATGTGTCGGTGGTCCGCGATGGCAATTCGATCCTCGACTCCGTCGACTGGAGCGTCGCCTCCGACGAACGCTGGGTCATCCTCGGGCCGAACGGCGCCGGCAAGACCACGCTGCTGCAGATCGCGGCCGCCGCGATGCACCCGACGTCGGGCAAGGCCGAGGTGCTGCAGGAGTCGCTCGGCAAGGTCGACGTCTTCGAGTTGCGCCCCATGATCGGCTTCGCCTCGACGGCGATGGCCCGAAAGATCCCGCGCAACGAAACCGTGATCGACGTCGTGCTCACCGCGGCGTACTCGGTCACCGGCCGCTGGAACGAGGAGTACGAGGCGATCGACCTGCGTCGCGCGCAGCGCGTGCTCTCGGAGTGGGGCCTCGACGGCTTCGCCGACCGACGCTTCGGCAGCCTCTCCGACGGCGAGCAGAAGCGCGTGCAGATCGCCCGCTCGGTCATGACCGACCCCGAACTGCTGCTGCTCGACGAGCCTGCGGCGAGCCTCGACCTCGGTGCTCGCGAAGAGCTCGTCGCGCTGCTCGGGGGCTACGCCGCATCGTCGGCCTCGCCCGCGATCGTGATGGTCACTCACCACGTCGAAGAGATCCCCGTCGGCTTCACGCACGCCCTGCTGCTGCAGAAGGGCGGCATCGTCACGGCGGGCCCGCTCGCCGAGGCACTCACGGCCGAGAACCTCTCGAAGACGTTCGGCATGACCATCGAACTGACCGAGACCGACGGTCGATACGCGGCTCGCGCCGTGTGATCGAGCGAAGCCGTCGATTCTGCTAGACTCGATAGCTGGCCCGTGGGCCGCCGTTCTTTCCTGTGTGCGCGCAGGCTTCACATCCGAATCCGATTCAACAAGGAAGTCTCCATGAAGACCGACATCCACCCCGAGTACAACGCCATCGTCTTCCGCGACCTCGCTTCGGGCGCCACGTTCCTCACGCGTTCGACCGCGACGAGCGACAAGACGATCGAGCTCGACGGTGAGACCTACCCGGTCATCGACGTCGAGATCTCGTCGGAGTCGCACCCGTTCTACACGGGCAAGCAGCGCATCATGGACTCGGCCGGCCGCGTCGAGAAGTTCAACCAGCGCTTCAAGAACTTCGGCGCGTAACACCCGCCGCACGAAGAGGGTCCCGCATCCGCGGGGCCCTCTTCGTCGTTTCGGCTGTCGCCCGATTGCCGTTCCGAGTACACGAGCTCGCGGCAGAACTCGCCGTCAGCGCCTGTTTCCGTGACCGGCGCGGCGTGTCGCCGTGTGCTCGGAACGGGTTCAGCGCACCGGCCAGGCGCCCGACGTCGTGAACTCGGGCTCGCCGTTCTTGCGGCGCCACGACTGGTAGCTCTCGGCCTGCTCGCGGCTCCAGTCGACCTGGCGGGCGTGCAGTTCGGCCACTGCGGTCGCCGCGAGCTCGGGGTGGGCGCGGGCGATGGCCTGGGCGACGCGCCCCGCTGCGACGGCGTCGGCGCCGGCGTCGTGGGCGTCGTCGAGCACGACGCCGTAGTGCTCGGCGGTCGCGATGAGCGTGCGCTTGCCGCGCCGGTACTTGTCGACGGCCTTGTCGATGACGAGCGGGTCGATGACGGCGCCCGGTTCGGGCAGGGGAGCGATGCCGTAACGGGCGGCCTCGCGGTCGAGCACCGTGAGGTCGTAGGCCGCGTTGTACGCCACGATCGGCAGGCCGCGCGCCGCGGCATCCTGCAATGCACCGATGATCTCGGCGACCGCGCCGGGAGCCGGCCGGCCCTCGAGCCGGGCGCGTTCGGTGCTGACGCCGTGGATGAGCGAGGCGGCCGTGGGGATCTCGACGCCGGGGTCGACGAGCCACTCGCGTCGCTCGAGCACCTCGCCTGCGGCGCCGAGCACGCCGACGTGGGCGGTCACGATGCGGCAGACGTCGACGTCGATGCCCGTCGTCTCGAGGTCGAAGACGGCGAGGGTGTCGGCCCAGCGGGCTCCCAGAGGTTCCATGTCGTCAGGCTATGGTCGGCCACCGTCATCGAGGGGTGAGCAGCTCGCGTGTCGGCGGCATCGGCGCCCCGGGGCGCCCTCCACAGGCGACCCGACCGACCGGGCGGCGCGCCATAGAATGGCAGTGATGGTCACCTCCCCCTACGCCGAGCAGCTCGCTCGCATCCCCGTGCGAGCGCACCGCGTCGACGTCGACGGCACCGAGACGGCCTGGTGGGAGTACGGCGAGGCGGATGCCCCGGTGCTCGTGCTCGTGCACGGCTTCCGCGGCGACCACCACGGCCTCGAACCCGTCGTCGCCCAACTGCCGGGCTTCCGCATCATCTCGCCCGACCTGCCGGGGTTCGGTGAATCGGCGACCTTCGAAGGCCGCCCCCACGACATCGAAGCGTACGCCGACTGGCTCGGCGCCTTCATCGACGCCGTCGGCATCACCGGGCCGTACGCCCTGCTCGGCCACTCGTTCGGCTCGATCATCTCGTCGGCGGCGGTCGCGGGCGGCCTCGCTCCCGAGCGCCTCGTACTCGTCAACCCGATCGGTGCACCGGCCCTCGAGGGTCCGCGCGGCATCATGACCCGGCTCGCGGTGTTCTACTACCGCACCGCCGCTGCGCTGCCCGAGCGCGCCGGGTTCGCGTTGCTGCGCAACGGCGCCGTCGTGCGCATCATGAGCGTGACGATGGCCAAGACCCGGTCGAAGTCGCTGCGCCGCTTCATCCACGACCAGCACGACCGGTACTTCTCGGCGTTCGGCGACCGCGACGCCGTGCTCGAGGCGTTCCAGGCCTCCGTCGGCAACGACGTGAGCCAGTTCGCCGCCGACATCCCGGTGCCGACGCTCCTCGTCGCCGCCGAGCGCGACGATGTCACGCCGCTTGCGGCGCAGCACCGGCTCGTCACGCTCTTCCCCGACGCGACCCTCGAGGTGATCCCCGAGGTCGGCCACCTCATCCACTACGAGACGCCCGGTGACGCGGCCGCACGCATCCTGACGTTCCTCGGCGCCGGGGCCCGAGCGTGAGGGTCATCGTCGACTGCCGCTACACCCGCATCGGGCAGCACGACGGCATCAGCCGCTTCACGGCGGGCATCGTGACCGAGCTCGGCAAGCGGCATCCGCTCACCATGCTGGTCAGCGACCACCGCCAGCTCGACATGCTGCCCGAACTGCCCTGGCAGCTCGTGAGCTCGCCCACGTCGATCCGCGAGCCGTTCGTCGCCCTGCAGGTCAAGAAGCTGCGCCCCGACGTCGTCTTCACGCCCATGCAGACGATGGGTTCGTGGGGGCGCGACTACAAGCTGCTGCTCACCCTGCACGACCTGATCTACTACGAGAACCGCACGCCGCCGCGCGACCTGCCCGCGCCGGTGCGGCTGCTCTGGCGGCTCTACCACCTCGCCTGGTGGCCGCAGCGCCTGCTGCTGAACCGCGCCGACCAGGTCGTGACGGTCTCGGAGACCACGGCGGGGCTCATCCACGAGCGCCACCTGACCGATCGGCCCGTCACGGTCGTGCCGAACGCCGCCGACGATCTCGGCGCGCCGGTCCTGCCGCGCACGCGGCCCGAGGGGCATCGGCTCGTCTACATGGGCTCCTACATGCCCTACAAGAACGTCGACACCCTCGTGCGCGCCGTCGCGGCGCTGCCGGCCTACGAGCTGCACCTGCTCAGCCGCATCGGTGCCGACGAGCGGGCGCGTCTGACCCGTCTGGCACCGCAGGCCCGGCTCGTCTTCCATGACGGCGTGACGGATGCCGCGTACGCCGAGCTGCTCTCGAACGCGACCGCGCTCGTGCACGCGTCCAAGGCCGAGGGCTTCGGCATCCCGCTCGTCGAGGCGATGCGCCTCGGCACGCCCGTGGTGGTCAGCGACATCCCGATCTTCCGTGAGATCGGCGGTGACGCCGCCGTCTACTTCGACCCCGAGAATCCCGAGTCGCTCGTCGCCGCCCTCTGGTCGCTCGAACGCGAGGGGGAGTGGGAGCGGCGCTCCGAGGCATCCGTCGTCGTCGCCGCCCGATACAACTGGGCCGCGTCGGCCGATCGCCTGCTCGCGCTCATGCGGTCGACGGTCGAGGGCAGCCGGCGTCGTCGGCGCCGTCGCGCAGGCTGAGGCTCGCGACGCGTCGGCTGAGGCCCGCTACGCGTCGGTGCCGGTGAGGGCCTCGGGCTCGACGAGGCGGAGTTCGCCGGCTTCGACACGCACGAGGTGCACCGAGCCGTTCGCGATCGTGGAGCCGGCGCGCGGCAGCGTCCAGCCGCTGAGGTGCAGCAGGAGCGAGTGGATCACCCCGCCGTGCGAGACGACGACGACCGCCTCGCCAGGGTGGGTCTCGGCGATCTCGACGAGCGCGGCGGTCGCGCGTGCGATCACGGTCGAGCGCGGCTCGAGTCCCTCGATGGTCGAGGCCTGCGCTTCGAGCGCGGCGCGACCCGCGTGGTCGAGACCCTCGAGCACGCCGTGGCTGCGCTCGGCGAGACCGGCGACGAGCGGGGGCTCGGGCAGCTCGAGCGCTCCGGCGATGATCTGCGCGGTCTCGGCCGCACGCGAGAGCGTCGATCCGTAGACGGCGCCCCAGCGCGGCGAATCGCCCGCGAGCCGCTCGGCGGTCTGCGCGGCCTGCCGGCGCCCGGTGTCGTTCAAGGGGATGTCGGTCATGCCCTGGATCCGCTTCCGGCGGTTCCACTCGGTCTCGCCGTGTCGCACGAGTGCGATCAGCACCGAGTCGGGGCGAGGGGCGTCGGTCGCGGCATCCGTCATGCCGTCAACTCTCGCAGAGCGACCGTGGCCGTCGCCAATCGAGGCGACCGGTCACGAATCGAGCGCGGCGGCGATCGCGACGAGCGTCTCGCTCGCGCCCGCATCGATCTTGACCGCGGCGCGGCCATCGCCCTTCGTGACGCCGCGATTGACGACGACGATCGGCAGTCGCGACCGTCGCGCCTGCTCGATGAGCCGCATGCCCGAGTTCACGACGAGCGACGAGCCGGCCACGAGCAGCACGTCGGCGGCCCGCACGAGCGAGGCCGCGGCCTGGAATCGGTCGGTCGGCACGAACTCGCCGAAGAACACCACATCGGGCTTCAGGATGCCGCCGCACACGGTGCACGCCGGAACCACCATCGCGTCGACGTCGTCGACCTCGACATCGCCGTCGGGCGCCGGCCTGATCGCGGTCTCGAGATCGATCTCGGGGTTCAGCGCCTCGAGCCGAGCGGCCATCGCCTGCCTGGCGTAGTGCTGGCCGCACGTGAGGCACAGCACCCGGTCCATGCTGCCGTGAAGTTCGATGACGTGCCGGCTGCCGGCGCGGCGGTGCAGGCCGTCGACGTTCTGCGTGACGACGCCGCTGACGATGCCGCGCGCCTCGAGCTCGGCGAGAGCGAGGTGGCCGCGATTCGGCACCGCGTTGCTGAAGTTGCGCCAGCCGAGATGGCTGCCCGCCCAGTACCGTTTGCGTGCGCGTTCCGAACCGAGGAAGGTCTGCACGGTCATCGGCGTGCGCACCGGCGCACCCTCGCCGCGATAGTCGGGGATGCCGGAATCGGTGCTGACCCCCGCCCCCGTGAGCACCGCGACACGTGCGCCGCGGAGCAGTTCGACGGCCTCGGCGAGCTGCGGCTCGGCCAGGTGCGTCTCGGCAAGGGGCTCGGTGGTCACACGTGCTCCCATCTGTGTTGTTGCCGAGTCTAGACGCGTTCGTTTTCCGGAATGTTTCGGGCACTGGCAGTCTGGAGGGTGAGGAGACTGATGCACATCGAACGAGTCCGCGACGCGGCATCCGATGCGGTGGCCGACTACGCGCGGCTCACCGACGTCGCGCTGCGCAGCGCCCACGAGCCCGAACAGGGTCTCTACATCGCCGAGTCGGCCAAGGTCATCCGCCGTGCGATCGGCGCCGGCCACCGCCCCCGCTCGGTGCTCATGGAGGAGAAGTGGCTCGCGGGGCTCGAGCCGGTGCTCGCACCCTTCGACATCCCCGTGCACCTCGCCGACCCCGACCAGCTCGAGGCGATCACCGGGTATCGCGTGCACCGCGGCGCCCTCGCGGCATTCGAGCGGCCCGTGCTCGCCGACCCCGCCGAGCTGCTCGCAGGAGCGCGCCGCGTCGTCGTGCTCGAAGACATCGTCGACCACACGAACGTCGGGGCCATCTTCCGCAGCGTCGCGGCCCTCGGCGCCGACGCCGTACTCGTGAGCCCCCGCTGCGCCGACCCGCTCTACCGGCGCAGCGTGCGTGTGAGCATGGGCACGGTCTTCCAGGTGCCGTGGACCCGGCTGCCGGAATGGCCTGAGGCGGCACGGATGCTTCGCGCCCACGGGTTCACGATCGCCGCGCTCGCCCTCGCCGACGACGCCGTCTCGCTGCCCGACCTGGCCGCCGACGCACCCGAACGCCTCGCGCTCGTGTTCGGCGCCGAGGGCGACGGGCTCAGCCGGGTCGCGCTCGACGCCGCCGACGCCGTCGTCACGATCCCCATGCGGCACGGCGTCGACTCGCTCAACGTCGCGGCTGCGGCCGCGGTCGTGCTCTACGCGGTCGCACTCGACGACGGGGCGGCGTCGTGACCGCGGTGACGGTCGAGGCCGATGCCGCTGCTGCGGCCGAGGAAGCAGCTGCAGCCGCGAAGGCCGCGAGGGCGAGCGTCTACCGACGCCGACGCATCGTCGTCTTCAGCGCGCTCGCGGTCGTCATCGCGCTCATCACAGTCGGCGGCGTCTACACGGCCGACGCGCTCGGCGCGGCCGTGCCCGCGGCGGCTCCGCACGTCACCGACCCCGAGCCGGTCGCCGCGGCGCCGCAACCGCTCGCGCTGCCCGGATTCGGGAGCTACGCCGTCGGCGCAGTCGGGTTCGACGGGCTCATGGCCGCCGGCAACGAGGCGGCCCCGATGGCGATGGCGAGCATCACGAAGGTCATCACTGCGATGACAGTGCTCGCCGACCACCCCATCCCGGCCGGCGAGGCCGGCCCCGACATCGCCTACACCGATGCCGATGTCGACATCTACTGGGACATGGTCGCCCAGAACGGCTCGGTCGCCCCCGTCGAGGCCGGCGCGACGCTGAGCCTGAAAGAGAGCCTCGAGGCGCTGCTGATCCCGTCGGGCAACAACTACGGCATCTCGATCGCGAATTGGGCGTACGGCTCCGAGGGCGCACTCGTCGAGAAGGCGAACGCCTGGCTCGCCGCCAACGGGCTCGTGAACACGCACGTCGTCGACTCGAGCGGCATCTCCGACGACAACGTCGGCACCGCCTCCGACATGGTGCTGCTCGGTGAGATCGCGCTCCGCGACCCCACGGTCGCGGCGATCGCCGCGTCGAAGAGCGTCGAGATCCCCGAGCTCGGCACCCTCGAGAACTCGAACAAGCTGCTCGGCACGCACGGCGTCGACGGCATGAAGACCGGCACGACCGACGATGCGGCGAACCTGCTCTTCACCGCCGACTACGCCGTGGGCGCGTCGACCGTGACGGTCGTCGGCGTGCTGCTCGGCGGCGACACCCACGCCGTGCTCGACGAGGCGATCGCGGCGCTGCTCGACTCCGTCGCGCCCGGCTTCCACGAGGTGGTGCCGCTCGAGGCCAACCAGGTGCTCGCCGAGTACTCGACGCCGTGGGGCGAGACCGCACGGGCGCGCACCGCCGACGGCGCCGCACTCGTCGTCTGGAGCGACACGCCCGTCGACGTCGAGGTGCAGGCCGAGCCCGTGACGCTCGCCGAGCGCGGCGAGCAGGTCGGCACCGCGGTCGTGCGCGCGGGCTCGCACGAGATCAGCGTGCCGCTCGTGCTCGACGCCTCGATCGAAGACCCCGGCGCGTGGTGGCGCCTGTCGAACCCGGGCGCGCTCGGCTGAACGCACCGACCGCTCAGCACGGGCCACGCAGCGTCAGCCCGGTTCGGTACCCGCCCCGGGTCTACCCGGCGTCTTCGGGTGACGCGTACGGCGCGGCATCCGGTCGCTTCGCACTGATCAGATCGCCCGACGACTGGTGACGGATCCGCCGCACCACCCACGGAACGAGGTATTCGCGCGCCCACGACAGGTCGTCGACCCGCGCCTGACGCCACGTGCTCGACGGCAGCGGCTCAGGGCGCAGCGGTTCGAGGGCATTCTCGACGTTCAGGGCGTCGAGCACCATGCGCGCGACCGTGTGGTGGCCGAGCGAGTTCAGGTGCAGCCGGTCGGGCGCCCACATGCGCTGGTCTTGAATCGCGGTGAGCGCCCACTGGTCGGCGACGATGCAGTCGTATTTCGCGGCGATCGTGCGCAGGTTCTCGTTGTAGATCGCGACCTTGCCGCGGATGCCGCGGAACACGGGGGAGAAGCCGACGTCGACGCCCGTGAAGATGACGATCGTCGCGTGATCGCGCGAGAGCCGCTCGATCGCATACTCGAAACGCGCCGCGATCTCGTCGGGGTCGGTGCGCGGGCGGATCACGTCGTTGCCGCCGGCGGAGATCGTGATGAGATCGGGGCGCAGCGCAAGCGCCGGCTCGATCTGCTCGTCGACGATCTGCTGGATGAGCTTGCCGCGCACGGCGAGATTGGCGTACGCGAAGTCGTCGGTGCCCTGCGCGAGCACCTCGGCGACGCGGTCGGCCCAACCGCGGTGGCCGCCGGGCGCGTTCGGTTCGGGGTCGCCGATGCCTTCGGTGAACGAGTCGCCGAGGGCGACGTAGCGCGACCAGGGATGCTGCTGCGAGACCATCCCTCCATCATGCCAACTCCGCCGGGTCGTCGGTTCGGGGATGTCGGACCCCTCCGCTACGCTCTGATCCAGTGAGTACTGCGATCCCGTTCGGCCCCCAACCGGGCACGTCTGCCGCCGAGCATCTCTCACCTTCCTTCCCCGAGCGCGCCGCGTGGGGCACCGCCTCGAAACTGCGCGCCTGGCAGGCCGAGGCCCTCGAGCAGTACCTCGCCGAACTGCCGCGCGACTTCCTCGCCGCAGCGACGCCGGGCGCCGGCAAGACGACGTTCGCCCTGCGTCTCGCGGCCGAGTTGCGGGCGCGGCGCATCATCGACCGCATCACGGTCGTCGCCCCGACCGACCACTTGAAACGGCAGTGGGCCGATGCCGCCGCCCGCGCCGGCATCCGGCTCGACCCCGACTTCCGCAACGCCCACGGCCGCAGCTCCCGCCACTACCACGGGGTCGCCGTCACCTACGCCCAGGTCGCCATGCGGCCCGGCCTTCACCGCGAGGTGACGATGTCGGGCAAGACCCTCGTCATCCTCGACGAGGTGCACCACGGCGGCGACGCGCTCTCGTGGGGCGACGCGATCCGCGAGGCGTTCGAACGCGCCGAGAAGCGGCTCTCGTTGACCGGCACCCCGTTCCGCTCCGACACGGCCCCCATTCCGTTCGTCGACTACGTGCCCGACGCCCAAGGCGTGCGCCTCTCGAGGTCCGACTACAACTACGGCTACGGCCGCGCCCTCGCCGACGGCGTCGTGCGTCCGGTGCTCTTCATGGTCTACGCGGGCCACATGCGCTGGCGCACGAAGGCCGGCGACGAGATGGAGGCGCGGCTCGGCGAAGACAACACGAAAGACATCACCTCCTCGGCGTGGCGCACGGCGCTCGAGCCGAGCGGCGAGTGGATCCCCGCGGTGCTCGCCGCCGCCGACCGGCGCCTGACCGAGGTTAGGCACGGCATCCCCGACGCCGGCGGGCTCGTGATCGCGACCGACCAGACCGTCGCCCGCGCCTACGCGCAGATCCTCGAGCAGATCAGCGGCGAGAAGGTCACCATCGTGCTGTCCGACGAGAAAGAGGCGAGCTCGCGCATCGAGGAGTTCTCGGCGAACACGACACGGTGGATGGTCGCGGTGCGAATGGTCTCCGAGGGCGTCGACGTGCCGCGGCTCGCGGTCGGCGTCTACGCCACGAGCGCCTCGACTCCGCTCTTCTTCGCCCAGGCGATCGGCCGCTTCGTGCGAGCCCGTCGGCGCGGCGAGACGGCCTCGGTGTTCCTGCCGAACGTGCCCGGGCTCATGGCCCTCGCCGCGCAGCTCGAACTCGAGCGCGACCACGCCCTCGACCGCCGCGGGGGCGACGCCGACGATGACGGACTCGACGACAGCCTGCTCGAGTCGGCCAATCGTGAAGAGCGCGCCTCAGATGCAGAGCTGGGGCTCGGCACCTGGGAGGCGATCGGGTCGGATGCCTCGTTCGACCGCGTGCTCTACGACGGCACCGAGTTCGGCACCCTCGCCGAACCCGGCAGCGATGAAGAGTTCGACTTCATCGGCATCCCCGGCATTCTCGAGCCCGAGCAGGTCTCAGAGCTGCTTCGGCATCGTCAGGCCCGTCAGGCCAGACGTGCGGGGGAGCGGCGCAAGCACGTCGTCGCCGACGAGAACCCCGAGCCGGTCGCCCTCTTCCGCACCCTGAAAGAGCAGCGCTCGCTGCTCAACAGCCTCGTGGGCCTGTGGGCGCGGCACACCGGCGAGGCGCACTCGCTCGTGCACGGCGAGCTGCGCCGCGTCTGCGGCGGGCCGCCGGTCGCGCAGGCCACGGTGACGCAATTGCAGGCGCGCATCGAATTCCTGCGCAGACGGCTCGCCAACCGCTGACGGGCGGGGAGACGCTGAGTGGATGCCTCGGCTCGCGACATCCCGAGCGGGGCTAGCATGACCGGTATGGACCGTCGATCGCGGGTGCTCGTCGTCGCCATCGTCGTGTCGTTCATCGCATTTCTCGACGGTGCGGTCATCAATGTCGCGCTGCCCGCGATCGAGGCGGAGCTCGGCGGCGGACTCGCCCTGCAGCAGTGGGCGGTCGACGCCTACCTGCTGACGCTCGGCTCGCTCATCCTGATCGCAGGCTCGCTCTCCGACTCGTACGGTCGGCTCCGCATCATCCGCATCGGGCTCTACGGCTTCGCCGTCACCTCGGCGATCTGCGCGCTCGCGCCCGACGGCCTCGTCTTCGTCATCGGCCGTGCGCTGCAGGGTGCGGCGGGGGCCCTCCTCGTGCCGAGCTCGCTCGCCCTCATCATCGCCACGTTCCCCTCGGCGGCGCAGGGCAAGGCGATCGGTCGATGGACGGCGTGGACGACGGCGGCGTTCCTCGTCGGCCCGCTCCTCGGCGGCGCACTCGTCGACCTCGCCTCGTGGCGCCTCGTGTTCTGGATCAATCTCGCCCCGATCGCGTTCGCCCTCGTATTCATGCACGCCCTCGGCCGCGACGAACCGAGCCCGGCGAGGGAGCGCATCGATTGGGTCGGTGCGGTGCTCGGTATCGTCGGCCTCGGTGGCACGGTCTTCGCGCTCATCGAACAGGGGCGATACGGCTGGAGTTCGCCCGTGGTCTTCGTGCCGCTCCTCGTCGGCGTCGCGGCACTCGCGGTGTTCCTCTGGTGGGAGCGCCGGACGCCCCAGCCGATGCTTCCGCTCAGCCTCTTCAGCGCACGCAACTTCGCCGCCGGCAACCTCGCCACCTTCTTCATCTACGCCGCGTTCTCGCTCGGGCCGTTCGCGATCACGATCTTCCTGCAGGAGTTCGCCGGGTTCTCGGCGACGCTCGCCGGGCTCGCGATGCTGCCGCCGACGATCATGCTGGTGCTGCTCGGCTCGTGGTTCGGCGGCCTCTCGTCGCGCTTCGGCCCGCGCATCTTCATGACGTTCGGCCCGATCACGGTCGCGATCGGGTACTTGCTCGTGCTGACCGTGACCGACGATGTGAACTACTGGGCGCAGCTGCTGCCCGGCATCATCGTGATGGGGCTCGGCATGGCGATGACGGTGGCGCCGCTGACCGCCGCGATCCTCGGGGCGGTCGACCCCGCCAGGGCGGGCATCGGTTCGGCCGTCAACAACGCGGTTGCGCGCATCGCGGGGCTCGTCGCGATCGCCTCGCTCGGGGTCATCGTGGGTGCCCAGCTCGACATCGACGGGCTTCGCCGCGCCGCGATCGCGACGTCCGTCTTCCTCCTCGTCGGCGGGCTCGTCTCGTGGATCGGCATCAGAAACCCGGTGCACGCCGCAGCGACGGCATCGTCACGCGAGCCCGCGCGCGACTGAAGGCGGCGGTGCGGCGCTCATCGGGCGCGATCGGCGCGTCAGGCGATGCGCGCCCGAACAGCCCAGGCCCGGGTCGACAGCACGATCGAGCCGTCGCGCCGCACCGGCAGCCGTTCGCGAAGTCGCTCGCGCAGTGCCGACCGGTGCGTCTCGTCGAGGGTCGCGAGGTATGACGGAGCCGACCCCTGCCCGCCGAGGACCGGCAGCCAGTAGTCGTCGAAGTCGACGAATTCCGCCTGAGAATCGATGGCCAGGGTTTCGGCCGCACCGCCCGTGGCCAGCGAGAAGAGCTCGGCGAGTCGCTCGGGCCGGCAGAGCGGAAACCGCACGGACTCGTCGAGGCCACCGGCATCCGGTGTGATCTCGGACTCGGCCTGCCAGAACTCGCGGATCACCTGCATGCGCCCGCCGTAGTCCCAGACGTACGCGGCGACGACTCCGCCGGGCGCGGTGACCCGCACCATCTCGTCGAGGGCCGCGGCGGCGTCGGGCACGAAATTGAGCACGAGGCCCGAGACGACGGCATCGACCGAGGCATCCGCCATCGGCAGGTGCCCGGCATCGCCCGCACGGAACTCGGCGTCGCCGTGGTGCCAATTGTCGTCGACCATGCTCCCGTTCTACGCGCCCCGGCGAGCACGATGCAAGTGCGGGGGAGCGACCGATCCGGCCTCGATCTCCAGGCGTGTCACGGCGAAGGAGGTCGCCGGTGCAGGATCGCGTGTTTCGGCCCCGCCGCCCTGCGCTCGGCCCCGCCGCCCCCTCAGCCGGCGTCGACCGGAATCGATGCGTTCGCGTCGGTGCGGTCGAGACCGCCCAGTTCGGCGGCCGCATCGAGCGCCTGCATCAGGTCGCTCGTGAGATCGTCGACGTGCTCGAGCCCGATCGCGAGGCGCACGATGCCGGCACCCGGCTTCGCTTCGCCGGCCACTGGCCGGTGGGTCAGCGACGCCGGGTGCTGCACGAGCGAGTCGACCCCGCCGAGCGAGACGGCGTGGGTGATGAGTTCGCACGACTCCGTGAACCGCGCAGCGGCAGCGTATCCGCCGACGAGGTCGATCGCGATGATCGAGCCCGGCCCCTCGAGCTGACGACCGAGCAGCCCCGACGGATCCTGCCCGGGCAGCCCGGGATAGTGCACGGCCGCCACGGCCGGGTGCTCGAGCAGGCGCTCGGCGAGCACCGCCGCGGTCGCCTGTTGCGCCCGCACGCGCAGCGGCAGCGTGCGCAGGCCGCGGTGCAGCAGGTACGCGGCCATGGGGTGCAGCAGCCCGCCCGTGAGCGCGCGAACCTGGCGCAGCCGTTCGACCCAGGCGCGGTCGGCGGCGACGACGCCGCCCATCACGTCGCCGTGTCCGCCGAGGTACTTCGTGGCGCTGTGCAGCACGAGGGTCGCACCGTGTTCGACCGGGCGCTGCAGTACGGGAGTCGCGAAGGTGTTGTCGACGAGCACGGGCACGTCACCCGCGGCATCCGCCACCGCTCTGATGTCGAGCAGCTCGAGCGTGGGATTCGCGGGCGTCTCGATGACGACGAGCCCCGTCTCGGGTCTGATGGCGCCGGCGATGCCCGCGGCGTCCGTCCAGGTCACCTCGGTGCCGAGCAGACCGCTCGCGAGCACGTGGTCGGTGCCACCGTAGAGCGGGCGCACCGCGACGACATGGGGCTTGCCCGCGGATGCCGTGGCGATGAGCGTCGCGGCGAGCGCCGCCATGCCGCTCGCGAACGCGACGGCGCCTTCGGTGCCCTCGAGGCCTGCGAGCGACTCCTCGAATCGTGCGACCCCGGGCTGCCAGAGCCGCTGGTACACCGCCGAGCGGCCGTCGCCGAGGTCGTGACCGGTCGCGAGCTCCTCGTAGGAGGCGCCGCCGGTCTCGACGTCGCCGAGCGGGTTCGTGGTGGAGAAGTCGATGACGGGCACATGGGATCCGCTCTCTCGAACGCCCGCCATGCCGCCGTGGACGGCGCGGGTCTCGAGGTGCGACGACGATGTCTGCATGCCTCGAATCAAGCAGAATCTGTGACATTCGGCAAACGACCGTGAAGCTTCGATGCGATACGCTCTAAATCTCGAATGTTCTGCAGTATCGACCCCTGAGGAGCCCGCCGTGGCGCAGAAGCCCGAACTCGATCGCGTCGACCGGGCGCTGCTGCAGGCACTCTCGACCAACGCTCGCGCCTCGGGCGCGGCCCTCGCCGCCGAGGTCGGGGTGGCCGAGTCCACCGTGTCGCTCCGTCTGCGCCGCTTGCAGACCCTCGGCACGGTGAAGGGCTACCGGGTCGACGTCGACCTCGCCTCGCTCGGCGTCTCACTGCAGGCGCTCATCGCGATCCGACTCGTCAAGCACGACCGCAGCGAGATCGACGCGTTCCGGCAGGCGGTGCCGCACCTGCCTGGCGTTCTCGGCGTCTTCCACATGGCCGGCGCCGAAGACTACCTGATCCACGTCGCGGCGCGCGACGCCGAAGAGCTGCGGGAGTTCGTGCTCGCCTATCTCACGGGCCACCCCGCGGTCGCCCACACCGAGACGAACCTCATCTTCGAGCACGTCGACGGCGACGGTTGGAACAAACTCGTCGGCTGACGGTTCGGCGCTCCGAAAAGCTGCCAATCCCGCAGAACCGGGCCGCTCGGGCCACAGCTCCCGATAGCGTGTCTGAGGCTGCGTGAGCGGCCGCATGCGATGGCGCGGGAGGCTCGGGCCGCGGCGATCCGGGCGCCCGCGATGAACGGGAGCACGATGACCGACGACCAGCCGGCGAGCACCGCCGCCGACCGTGCGAGGTGGCGGCGCTACCTCGCCGACGAACGGGCCGAGGCCGCGGTCTACCGCGAGCTCGCGGCACGGCGCGACGGCGAGGAGCGCGACATTCTGCTCGCCCTCGCCGTAGCCGAGGGGCGCCACGAGGCCCACTGGCTCGCCCTCCTCGATGGCGACGACAGCGGGGTGCCCCGCGCCGACGTACGCACGCGGCTGCTCGGTGCGCTCGCACGCCGATTCGGTTCGATCTTCGTGCTCGCCCTCGCGCAGCGCGCCGAGGCCCGCTCCCCGTACGCGAGCGACCCCGACGCCACCGCGGCCATGGCGGCCGACGAGCGCATCCACGGCGAGGTCGTGCGCGGGCTCGCCTCGCGCGGTCGCCGCCGCCTCGCCGGCACCTTTCGGGCCGCGGTCTTCGGCGCCAACGACGGACTCGTCTCGAACCTCGCCCTCGTACTCGGCATCGGCGCGACCGGTGTGCCCGCGGCCGTCGTGCTCTTCACCGGCATCGCGGGTCTGCTCGCCGGCGCGCTCTCGATGGGCGCGGGGGAGTACGTCTCGGTGCGATCGCAGCGCGAACTGCTCGAGGCATCCGCCCCCGACCCGTCGGCACGCGAGGCGTTGCCCGACCTCGACATCGACGCCAACGAGCTCGCGCTCGTCTACCGGGCGCGCGGCATGGACGAGCAGGACGCCGTCGAACACGCCGCCCTCGTCGTCGCACGCGTGCACGCCGCCGAGCAGGTGCAGGCGCCGACCGATGCGCTCAATGTCGTCGAGCACGACGACGAGGCGGTCGGCACCGGCCTCTCGGCTGCGATTTCGAGCTTCTGCTTCTTCGCGTCGGGCGCGCTGATCCCCGTGCTGCCGTACCTGTTCGGCCTGACGGGCCTTCCGGCGATCCTGACGGCGACGGTGCTCGTGGGCATCGCACTGCTCGCGACCGGCGCGATCGTCGGCCTGCTCTCGGGCGCGTCACCGCTGAAGCGCGCGGTCCGCCAACTCGGCATCGGCCTCGGCGCTGCGGCGGTGACCTACCTGCTCGGCCTCGCCTTCGGCACCACGATCGGCTAGGAGCCGGCGTCGCGGTGGCGGCGGCGTCAGCCGGCGGGCGCCGTCACGAAGTCGATGAGCTCCTCGACCCGGCCGAGCAGAGCGGGCTCGAGGTCGCCGTAGCCGCGCACCCGCCCGAGGATGTGCTGCCACGCCCGGGCGATATCGGCCTGCTCGTCGTGCGGCCAGCCGAACGCGTCGCACACGCCGCGTTTCCACTCGATGCCCCGCGGAATGACAGGCCACGCCTCCTTGCCGAGGCGAGCCGGCTTCACGCCCTGCCAGATATCGATGAACGGATGTCCGACAACGAGCACGTTCGCCCCGTGCGGGCCGCGCATGACGGCGTCGGCGATGCGCTGCTCCTTCGAGCCGGGCACGAGGTGGTCGACGAGCACCCCGGCCTTGCGCCCCGGCCCCGGGCGGAACTCGGCCAGCACGTCGGCCAGCACGTCGACGCCCTCGAGGTACTCGACGACGACGCCCTCGATGCGCAGGTCGGCGCCCCAGACCTTCTCGACGAGTTCGGCGTCGTGGCGTCCCTCGACGAAGATGCGGCTCGGCAGAGCAACGCGTGCGGGCGCTGACTCCACGGCGAACGACCCCGAGGCTGTGCGCAATCGCCCGGTCGGCGCCTTCGGCTTCGGCGCGACGAGCTGCACCGCCGCGCCGTCGACGAGGAAGCCGTGCCCGAGCGGGAACATGCGCTTCGCACCGAAGCGGTCTTCGAGCACGACGATGTTCTTCTCGATGCCGATCACGGCACCGCAGAAGCCGTTGTCTGCGAGTTCGACGACGAGGTCGCGCTCGGCCTCGACCGTCGGAATCACCTTTCGCCCGCGCGCCTTCCAGTCGCCGGCGAGCACATCGGCGCCGTATCGGTCGTGAGGGTCATCGGAGAAGGATCCAGGGGGCGTTGCAGGCACCGATCGAGGCTAGCGGATGCCGCGGGGCGAGCCCGGCGTCGACACACGGCGTCACTGCGAACCGGGCCGCGGTCGGCCTGTCGAGAAGCGGTCGGCCTTTCGAAGGATGTGGCCGACCTCTCGAGCGAGTCGGCGACCTCGTCAGGACGCAACGACCCGAGCAGACTCGGCTCCGCGACGCCGGAGAGTGAACGTCCAGATCGCCCCGGCGACGGCGACGACCGCTCCGACGCCGAACGCCCACGGGATGCCGACCGCGTCGGCGACGAGGCCCAGCGCGATCGGTCCGATCCCGAGGCCCAGATCGATCGCCGCACTCGCGGTGCCCGATGCCACGCCGCGCTGCGACGGCGACGCCGTTGCGAAGATCGCGGCGAAGAAGGCCGGCGTACTGAATGCGACCCCCACCGCTACGACGCCTGCGCCGACGACGAGTCCTGCGGGCGACGGCCATGAGGCGACGAGCACGAGACCGAGACCGATCGTGACGAGCGCCGCGGCTCCGAGCGCGAGCGGCGGCAGCCGATCGGGAACCCGCGCGAAGGCGATGCGGCACACCACGACGACGCCGCCGTAGCTGAACAGCGCGAGGCTCGGGTTCTCGAGCCCCACCTGCACGGCGTGGAGTGAGGCGAAAGCCAGAAACCCGCCCATCGCGATGAGCGAGGCGAGGAAGCCGAGTGCGATCGGCAGAGCCGGACGGTGGATCAGCCGACGGTCGGGTTCTGCGGGCGCAGCGCCCTCCCTGGTCTCGCCCACGAGGAACGAGAGACCGGCCGCGAGCGCCGCGAGTGCTGCGCCGCCTGCCCAGGCGAACGGGTAGCCGCCGAGCGAGACGAGTGCCTGCCCGAGCGGCGGTCCGAGCGCGATGCCGAGGTAGAGTCCGAGCGAGTTGTACGACAGTGCCTCGCCGAGGCGCTCCTTGGGCGCGAGGTCGGCGAGCGCGGCGAACCCCGCCACGAAGAACGCAGCCTCGGCGACACCGGCGAGCAGCCGCAGGGCGATGACCGTGACGAGGTCGTCGGCCAGGGCGATCAGCCCGAGGCTCGTCGCGGCGATCAACGCGCCGCCCACGAGCAACGGGAGTCGCCCGACGTTGTCCGCGAGCCGTCCGGCGAGCGGCCGCAGGATGAGGGCCGTCAGGGCGAATGCGCCGAAGGCCAACCCCGCCCACGCCTCGTCGCCGCCGATCGGGCCGGTGACGTAGAGCGGAAGCGCGAAGATCGCGATGCCTGCAGCGGCGAAGTAGCAGAGCTCCGCGATCCCCAACGCGATGAACGCGCGCGAGAACAGGCGGTTCCGTGTCGGTCGACTGGTCATCTGCCGTCGCCTCGCGTCGAATGCCGTGGATCGCGTCTGGCCACGACCTCAGGGTATTCCTGCACGGTCGAGCCGTGGGGTCAACGGAAGTCGCGCGATCGATGCGGCGCCGTCACGACGAGGGGCTCGAACCGATCGGCGACGAGATTGGTGACCCCTTCACGCGAGCGTTCGAGCATGCCGCGCACGATCATAGCCGGCGCCTCGCGGGCGATGCGACGATAACGCTGCCACACTCCGACGCCCGCGATGACGTTCAGCGTGCCCGACTCGTCTTCGAGGTTGATGAAGGTGATGCCGCTCGCCGTCGCGGGCCGCTGCCGGTGCGTGACGACCCCGCCCACCTCGATGCGCCGCCCGGGCTCCGCCTGCGCCAACAGGTCGATGCGCACGACCCCGCGTTCGTCGAGTCGTTCGCGCACATGCCTGATGGGGTGGTCGTCGGGCGAGATGCCCGTGGCCCAGAGGTCGTAGACGACCTGCTCGGCCGGGCTCAGCATCGGCAGCAGCGGCGGCTGCACGACGACGACCGAACCCGCGAGGTACTCCTCGCGGTCGAGGGCCGCTTCGCCCGCCATCCAGAGCGCCTCGCGCCGCTCGAGCCCGAAGCGGTCGAACGCGCCGGCTGCGGCGAGCGCCTCGAGTTGCGTCGCGTCGAGCGCACCTCGGCGCGAGACATCCGCCATGTCTCGGTACGGACCGCGGGCCGCGCGCTCGGCGACGAGGCGTTCGGCGACGGCCTGGCCGATCGAGGAGACGTCGGCGAGGCCCAGCCGCACCGCGAACGCGCCGTCGCGGCGATGCTCGGCGCCGCGATCGGGCGCGCTGCGGTCGAAGGGGCCGATCGGGGGTTGCGCGGGCTCGACACATGCATCGAGGCCGGTTGGATGCCGCGTGCCCCGAGTCGGTCGAAGGGAACCCGCTTCGACAGGCTCAGCGAGCGGTTCGCCGGCCTCGAGCCCCGCGTGCACCCCCGACCGCAGGATGTCGGGACGCAGCACCTCCACCCCGTGGCGGCGCGCGTCGGCGGTGAGCGTCTGCGGCGAGTAGAAGCCCATGGGCTGGGCGCGCAGCAACGCCGCGAGGAACGCGGCAGGGTAGTGCAGCTTCAGCCACGAGCTCGCGTAGACGAGCAGCCCGAAGCTCAAGGCGTGGCTCTCGGCGAAGCCGAAGTTCGCGAAGGCCTCGATCTTCTCGTAGATCGAGTCTGCGACGTCGCCCTCGATGCCGTTCTCGGCCATGCCGGCGTAGAGCTTCGCCCTCAGCCGCTCGATCTTCTCGACCCCGCGCTTGGAGCCCATGGCCCGTCGCAGCAGGTCGGCGTCGGCGGCGCTGCAGTTGCCGACCGCGACCGCCATCTGCATGAGCTGCTCCTGGAAGAGCGGCACGCCCAGCGTGCGTTCGAGCACGGGTTCGAGCTTCGGGTGCAGGTAGCTGACGGCCTCTTCGCCGGTGCGCCGGCGGATGTAGGGGTGCACCGCGCCGCCCTGCACCGGGCCCGGCCTGATGAGCGCGATCTCGACGACGAGGTCGTAGAAGTTCCGGGGCTTCAAGCGGGGGAGCGTGCCCATCTGCGCCCGGCTCTCGACCTGGAACACGCCGATCGAATCGGCGCGGCAGAGCATGTCGTAGACCGCCGCCTCTTCTTTCGGCAGGCTCGAGAGCTCCCACACCTCGCCCGTCGACTCGCGCACGAGGTCGAAGGTGTACTGCAGCGCGGCGAGCATGCCGAGGCCGAGCAGGTCGAACTTGACGAGCCCCATCCACGCGCAGTCGTCTTTGTCCCACTGCACCACGGTGCGATTCTCTTTGCGGGCGTGCTCGATCGGCACGACCTCGCCGACGGGTCGGTCGGTGAGCACCATGCCGCCCGAGTGGATGCCGAGGTGCCGCGGAAAGGTGAGCACCTGTCCGGCGAGTTCGACGACGGCGTCGGGGATGTCGTGGTCGTCGGTCTCGACGACGGCGCCCCAGCGCTCGACCTGTCGCGACCACGCGTCCTGCTGGCCCGTCGAGTAGCCGAGTGCCTTCGCCATGTCGCGCACCGCGACCTTCGGCCGGTAGCTGATGACGTTCGCGACCTGCGCAGCGTTCTGCCGCCCGTACTTCGCGTAGACGTACTGGATGATCTCTTCTCGCCGGTCGGAGTCGAAGTCGACGTCGATGTCGGGCTCTTCGTCGCGCAGTGCCGAGAGAAACCGCTCGAAGGGCAGCCGGTAGCCGATCGAGTCGACCGCGGTGATGCGCAGTGCGTAGCAGACTGCCGAATTCGCCGCAGATCCACGACCCTGACACAGGATGCCGCGGCGCCGCGCCTCGGCCACGATGTCGTGCACGATCAGGAAATAGCCCGAGAAGTCTTTCGACTCGATGACGTCGAGCTCGCGTTCGAGCCGCTCGCGCACATGCGGCGGCACGCCGGGGTAGAGCTCTTCGGCGCCCTGCCAGACGAGCACCCGCAGCCAGCTCATCGGCGTGTGCCCCACCGGCACCTCTTGCTTCGGCAGCTTCGGGCGGGCGCTGCGCAGCGTGAAGGCGAGGTCGTCGGCGAGCGTCACCGAGCGCGCGACGGCACCGGGGTAGCGGGCGAACCGCGCGGCCATCTCGGCGCCGCTGCGCAGGTGCAGCTGGTCGGAGGCCGGCAGCCACCCGTCGAGCTCGTCGAGGCTGCGCCGGGCCCGCACCGCGGCGAGGGCGGCCGCGAGGCGGTGCTCGGGCGGTGTCGCGTAGTGCACGGCGTTCGTCGCGAGCAGGGGCAGGCCCGCCCGCTCGGCGAGTCCGGCGAGGGCGTCGTTCGCCTGCTGGTCGAGCGGGTGCCCATGGTCGAAGAGCTCGACGACGACGTTGTCGCGGCCGAAGAGCGCGATCAGGCGGTCGAGTTCGCGCCACGCGGCATCCGCACCGCCCTCGGCGAGCGCACGGCGCACGGCGCCCTTGCGGCACCCGGTCGGCACCACCCACTCGCCGCCCGCCTGCTCGGCGAGCTCGTCGAGGGAGTACACCGGCCGCCCCTTCTCGCCGCCCGCGAGCTGACCGGCGGTGATCGCCCCGGCCAGGCGGTGGTAGCCCGCCTCGCGCCGGGCGAGCACGAGCAGGTGTTCGCCCTCGGGGTCGGCGACGCCGTTCTGGGGCCCCTGCAGCCCGAGCGAGAGCTCGGCGCCGAAGACCGTCTGCAGCTCGGGAAAGCTCTCGGCCGCCTCGGCGAAGTGCACGATGCCGTAGAAGCCGTCGTGGTCGGTGACGGCCAGGCCCGTGAGCCCGAGGCGCTGCGCCTCCTCGACGAGCTGCTCGGGCGAGGAGGCGCCGTCGAGGAAGCTGAAGTTGGAGTGCGCGTGCAGCTCGGCGTAGGGCACGATCGGCCCGGTCGGGGCTGCGAGTCCTTCCGACGGGCGATAGGGGTGGCGCTTGCGGCTCCACGCGGGGGAGTCTCCGCCGTCGCCGATGGTCTTCGGCGTGCCCGACTCGCCCGACGGCCCGGCCGGCGCGCCTGGACGGCGTGCGTCGGAGAGCTTGCGTTCGAGCTCCGACCACGGAATGCCCGGATTGTTCCACCCCAAAGTCGCCCCCGTCGATGTGTTCATTCGTTCGTTTCACGCCGTCGCCGGCTCAGTCGTATCTCGCCTCGGCCCACCACCCTTCGTCGTCGCGCACGAGCAGCCATGCGCACCCGTCGTTGTCGACGATCTGAAAGCGGTGCACGCGCCTCGCGTGCTCGGCGTCCCACCAGCGTTCGACGACCGGCCAGGGGCCGGCCCAGGCCCGCACGGGGGCGGCTTCGGCGCCCGCGAACGCGAAACGTTCGGGCTTGGCCGAGATCGCCCCGCGGGCGTCGATCTCGACGACGGCGCCCCCGGCGTCGAGCAGCCCGATCGGCAGCCGTTCACGGAACACGCTCGCCGGCGCCAGTGCGGGCAGACTGCCGGGCCACGGCGTCCCCGCACCTGCCCCCGCACCTGCACCGGCGCGTTCGGGCGCCCGATCGCCCCACGGCACGAGCACCTGCCGGTCGGCGAGCATGCGGCCCCCGCCGATCGCGGCCGTGACGACCGCGTCGTGGCCGAGCATGCTCTGCACGCGAGTGAGTCCGTGATGCACGCGCTCGTCGGGCGCATCGCCCCAGAGCCCCTCTTCGTGGTTGCCGGTCGAGTCGATGCGTTCGGGCACGACCCGCAGGCGCACGATCGGCGAGGTGAGCGCACTGTCGGCGGTGCCGGTGCCCTGCAGTTGCCAGCGCACACGGTCGACGACGTCGGCGGGGGTGAACCAGCGCGGATGCAGCCAGCTGCGGCTGGAGTGCCCGCCGGCCTCGTCGTCGATCTCGACACGGATGCCGGTGCACACGAGCCGTTTCGCCCGCATGCGCTCGATGAACTCGTCTGCGCGCACCCGGAAGACGAAGGCGAGCTGGTCGATGCGGTCGAGCGGCGGCTCGAACTCCTGCGCGACCTCGAACTCGGGCGGCGGCGTGCGGGCGAGCACCCGCGACTGCTCGCGGCCGGCTGCACGGTCGTGGGCGAAGGCACCCGCCGCACCGAACCGGCGGCGCACGTCGGCCTCGGGCAGGGCCGCGAACTCGCCGAGCGTGCGCACTCCCAGCCGGTTCAGCAGGGTGCCGATGCGGGCGTCGACGACGAGGCCCACCGGCAGCGGTGCGATGAAGGCGGCGGATGCCCCGGGCGCGACGATGCCCACAGAACGCTCGACCGCTCTGCCCTCACCGCCCCCGGCACCGGGGCCGCCGTCGCCCGCACCGCCGACAGCCCGGGCCGCCTGTTCGGCCGCGAAGGGCCCGTCGGCGACCCCGACCCGCGCGTCGACCACCCCGAGCGCGTCGACGGTGTCGAGCAGCGCCCGCGCCGCGGCATCCTCACCGCCGTAGTACCGCGCCGGCCCGCGGGCTCGCATGGCGAGCGTGCCGGGGCGCACGAGCTGCACCCCCGGCACCGTCTCTTCGACTCGCCGCACGACGGGTTCGAAGACGCGCACGTCGAGCGAGGCGTCGTAGTCGAGCAGCGTGAGCGCGGGGGAGCGGTACTGCGCCTCGCGGAGCTTCAGCCCCCGCACCACGCCGTCGCGGCGCGCAGCTGCCGAGCAGGCGAAGATCTGGCCGCCCGCGGTGAGCGCGACGGGAGCGCCCGGGTCGAGCCCGTGCTCGCGGCACGCTGCGAAGACGGGCCAGTCGGGGCACCAGAGCACGATCGTGCGGGTGAGGGCGACGTGCACGAGGTCGAGCGCCATCAGACGGCCCGCCGAACGTACTCGTCGAGGCGCACGGGTTCGCCCAAGGGCACCGGCTCGCCCAGCGGTACCGGCCTGGCCGACGGCATCGGCTCGTCGGTCGCGACCCGGAACTCGAGCGACCGCCCCGGCAGTTGAAGACGAGAACGACCGCGGCGCCCGAACTCTCCACGACCGCCGGCGGTGACGACGACATCACGGTCGCTGAGGTGCCCGTGCCCGAGCTCGAGCCCGTGCCACCGGCTCGCCTCGACGCCGAGGCTCGCGTCGCTGCCCGGCCACTGTCCGGCGACGAGCAGCACGGTGCCGCGCTGCCTGAGCCGGGCGGTCAGCCGTGAAGCCTCGGCTGGGGCGACCCGGCCGACCGGGCGCACCGCGACCACGGGGATGACGTCGGCGAGCGCCGCGACCACGGTGAGCCACTGCCGCCCGGGGTCGGGCACGAGCGCGAGGCGTTCGAGATCGATGCCGAACCGCGAGGCCGCCTCGACACCGAACTCGGGCATGCCGGCGACGGCGACCCAGCGCCCGCTCGCCGAGGGGCCCGCGAGCAGTGCCATGAGCAGGGTCATCGACCCCTCGACCGAGACCACCGTGCCCTCGCGGAGGCTGCCGCCCGGCAGCACCTGCTCGAACGCCGGATGCGTCGGCACCGTCTTGGAGTCGAGCCGGGTCGCCTGCATGCCTCGAATGCGCGCCTGCAACTCGTCGACGCGCGAGAGCGCATCGGCCGGGGTGAGGGGAGCGGTCATGGTCACATTCGACAGTTTCGAACAAATGTTCGAGAACGGCAAGTCGACCGTGCCGTCCGTCCAGAACATCTGACGACCTCGCGACAGACATCGGATGAGTGCGACGAAATCGTGAAAAGACGTTCGTACGACCCTGACGACAGCATCCGGAAATGCGAAAAGGCCGGATCAGAAAACTGATCCGGCCTTCTCGACACAAGCGTGCGCGAGGGGGGACTTGAACCCCCACGCCCGTTAGGGCACTAGCACCTCAAGCTAGCGCGTCTGCCATTTCCGCCACCCGCGCTCGTGTCAGGCCGTTCCGATCACTCGGTGGCCCGAGAGAAGACATTAGCACGGTTTCAGAGGCGCCTTCGACCACGGTGGCCAATGACGGATGCCCCGGCTACCGTGAAGGGCATGGCCTCGTCTCCCTCCGATCTCCCATCCGAAGCAGAGCTCGACGAGACGGCGATCGTCGCACGAGAGCTGATCCGCTTCGACACCTCGAACTACGGCGAGGGCAAGGCCAATGGCGAGCGAGAGGCCGCCGAGTACGTCGAGGCGCGCTTGACCGCACTCGGGCTCGCGCCGCAGCTCTTCGAGCCCGAGCCGCGACGCACGAGCGTCGTGGCACGCGTGCCCGGCCGTGATTCGTCGAAGCCTGCCCTGGTCGTGCACGGGCACCTCGACGTCGTGCCCGCCGACGCCCGCAACTGGAGCGTCGACCCCTTCGCGGGTGAAGTGCGCGACGGCATGCTGTGGGGTCGCGGCGCGGTCGACATGAAAGACATGGACGCGATGATGCTGACCGCCCTCGGCGACATCATCGGATCGGGCTCGCAGCCGGCGCGTGACCTCGTCGTGGCCTTCTTCGCCGACGAGGAGGCCGGGGGAGGCGCGGGCTCCGGCTGGCTCGTCGACCACCACCCTGAGCTCTTCGACGGCGCCACCGAGGCGATCAGCGAGGTCGGCGGGTACTCGATCACGGTCGGCGGCCGCCGCGCCTACCTGCTGCAGACGGGCGAGAAGTCGCTGCTCTGGGTGCGTCTCGTCGCAAATGGCACCGCCGCCCACGGGTCGCGGCTCATCCGCGACAACGCCATCACGAAGCTCGCCGAGGCGATCGCGACGCTCGGCCGCACCGAGTGGCCGGTTCGACTCACCGACACCACCCGCGAACTGCTCGGCGAGATCGCGGGCGTGCTCGGCGTCGACCCCGAGCAGGTCTCGCCCGACGAGCTCGCACTCGCCACGGGCTCGGCATCGGGGTTCATCACGGCGACCCTCCGCACGACGACGAACCCGACCCTCCTCACGGCCGGCTACAAGCACAACGTCATCCCCGATCGGGCCGAGGCGCTCGTCGACATCCGCACCCTGCCCGGCGAGGAGGAGGCGGTGCTCGCCGAGGTGCGCGCGCTCGTCGGCGACGAGGTCGAGGTGGAGATCGTGCACCGCGACGTCGGGCTCGAGGCCGCGACATCCGGTGCCCTCGTCGACGCCGTGAAGCACACGCTCGGGGTGCACGATCCCGGCGCCCCCGTCTTCCCGTACCTGCTCTCGGGCGGCACCGACAACAAGGCGCTCAGCCGGCTCGGCATCGCGGGGTACGGTTTCGCTCCGCTGAAGCTGCCAGAAGGCTTGGACTTCCCGGCGATGTTCCACGGCGTGGACGAGCGGGTGCCGCTCGACGCATTAGTCTTCGGTAGGCAGGTCCTGCGCGACCTCCTCCTCGACTACTGACCGAACGAGTCAGTCTTCGGCAGGCAGGTCCTGCGCGACCTCCTCCTCGACTACTGACCGAACTCAGTCCTCCTGCATCCGCGGAGGCGGAAGGCGGATGCACCACGTGATCGAAGCGCTCATCCTCGGCCTCGTCCAGGGCCTCACCGAGTTCCTGCCGATCTCCTCGAGCGCTCACCTGCGCATCCTGGGGGAGTTCCTGCCCGGCGCTCAAGACCCCGGGGCCGCGTTCACCGCGATCACGCAGCTCGGCACCGAGGCCGCGGTCGTGGTGTTCTTCTGGCGTGACATCGTGCGCATCGTCTCGCACTGGTTCGGGTCGTTCACCGGGCGGGTGCCGCGCAACGATCCCGACGCGCGCATGGGCTGGCTCATCATCATCGGCTCGGTGCCGATCGTCGTGCTCGGTCTCGTGTTCCAAGACCAGATCGAGACGAGCCTGCGCTCGCTCTGGATCGTCGCGACGATGCTCATCGTCTTCGGCCTGATCCTCGGTCTGGCCGACTGGGCGGGTGCCAAGCGCCGCAAGCTCGAGGACCTCACGGTGCCGCACGGCATCTTCTTCGGCCTCGCGCAATCGCTCGCGCTGATCCCGGGCGTCTCCCGCTCGGGCGGCACGATCACGATGGGGCTCTTCCTCGGCTACGAGCGGGCGGCGGCAGCGCGCTACGCCTTCCTGCTCGCGATTCCGGCCGTCTTCGGCAGCGGGTTCTTCCAGCTCGTGAAGAGCCTCGACGAGCCCAGCGTGTACGGCCCGATCGAGACGGCAGCGGCGACGCTCGTCGCCTTCGTCGTCGCGCTGCTCGTGATCGCGTTCTTCATGAGCTACATCTCGAAGCGCAGCTTCCTGCCGTTCGTGATCTACCGGGTGCTGCTCGGCACGACGATCTTCGTGCTGCTCGGCACGGGCGTGCTCAGCGCCTAGCCTGCACCTCGTCGCTCAGCGCGGCCCCTCGCCGCGCCCGTCGGCCCGGCCGCCGGGCTCTTCGCCGCGCCGGCGCAGGTAGCGCTCGAACTCCTGCGCGATGGCCTCGCCGCTCGCCTCGGGGGCGTCGACCGCGTCGCGCGCCTGCTCGAGCTGCGTGATGTAGCCGGCCATCTCGTCGTCTTCGGCGGCGAGGGCGTCGACCCCGGCCTCCCACGCCTTCGCATCGACTTCGAGACTGCCGCGGGGGATCGAGAGCCCGGTGAGCTCTTCGACCTTGCCGAGCAACGCGAGCACCGCCTTGGGAGAGGGGGCGTTGTGCACGTAGTGCGGCACGGAGGCCCAGAGCGAGACCGTGGGGATCCCGACGCGTTCGGCCTGGTCGGCGATGACGCTGAGAATGCCGACGGGGCCCTCATAGGTCGATCGCTCGACGCCGAGGGCCGAGCGCACCTCGGGGTTCTCGCTCGATGCGAAGACCGACAGCGGCCGTGTGTGCGGCGCATCGGCGAGCATGGCGCCGAGCAGCACGATGCCCTCGATGTCGGCGGTGAGGGCGGCGTCGATGAGTTCGGCGGCGAATCCCTTCCAGCTGCGGGCGGGCTCGGCGCCGATCAGCACGTGCAGCGTGTCGGCGCCCGGTCCGGTGACCCGGTCGTCGTCATCGTCGCTCGGGGGCAGACCGCCTGGCCCCATGATCGCCGCGCCGGGCCACTCGATTCGCCGCGTGCCGTCGTCGCCGATCACGATCGTCGGCCTCGTGAACTGGTAGTCGAAGTAGAGTTCGGGGTCGACCGCGGCGATCTCGACGAGGCCGAGGCGCTCGACGAGCAGTTTGCCCGCCCCGGTCGCCGCCTCGCCGGCGTCGTTCCATCCCTCGAATGCGACGATGAGCAGCCTTCCGCCCTCGAAACCGGCCGGCTGATTCACTCCTGGTGCCCCGCTTCCCGCCCCGGATCTCCGGGTTCACCTCCACAATAGGCCGTGCCCGTAGACTTGACGGTTGTGACCACTCGCCTCCCCGCCGCAGTCCTCTGGGACATGGACGGCACCCTTGTCGACACCGAGCAGTACTGGATGGCCGCCGAGACGGAGCTGATGCAGTCGTTCGGCCTGCCGTGGAGCCATGACGACGCCCTCGAGCTCGTCGGCAGCGGCCTCTGGGAGGCGGCCGAGTTCTTCCAAGACAAGGGTGTCGCGCTCGAAGCCGACGCCATCGTCGACCGACTCACCGAGCGGGTGCGCGAGCAGCTCGAGGCGCACGGCGTGCCGTGGCGGCCGGGGGCGCGCGAACTGCTGCGGTCGCTGCGCGAGGCCTCGGTGCCGACGGCGCTCGTGACGATGTCGGTCCGTTCGATGGCTGACGACATCGTCGCCGCCATCCCGTTCACGGCGTTCGACGTGATCGTCTCGGGCGACAGCGTCGAGAACGCGAAGCCGCATCCCGAGCCCTATCTCACCGCTGCGGCAGAGCTCGGCGTCGACATCGTCGACTGCGTCGCCATCGAGGACTCGCCTCCCGGGCTCGCGTCGGCGCACGCCTCGGGCGCGATCGCGCTCGCGGTGCCGAACTTCATCCCGCTCGACGGCCTGCCGGCCGCTGCGCTGTGGACGACGCTCGACGGCACGACCGTC
This sequence comes from Agromyces sp. NPDC055520, assembly GCF_053619715.1. NCBI lineage: Bacteria > Bacillati > Actinomycetota > Actinomycetes > Micrococcales > Microbacteriaceae > Agromyces > Agromyces sp. NPDC055520. The sequence continues at coordinate 85,611 of NZ_JBSHJY010000007.1, forward strand.
GACGACATCGCAGAACTTCTCACGGCTCGCGAGGTGACCGCATGATCGAGAGCCGAGGCGAGCAGAGCGGTCCGTTCCGCGTCGGCGATCGAGTGCAGCTGACCGGCCCCAAGGGGCGCCTGCACACCATCACGCTGCAGCCGGGCGCGCACTTCCACTCGCACAAGGGTCTGCTCGCGCATGACGACCTGATCGGCCGCCCCGACGGCTCTGTCGTCGCCAATCAGGCGGGCGTCGAGTATCTGGCGCTCCGGCCGCTGCTCACCGACTTCGTCATGTCGATGCCGCGCGGCGCCGCGATCGTCTACCCGAAAGACGCCGCGCAGATCCTCGCGCAGGCCGACATCTTCCCGGGCGCCCGCGTGGTCGAGGCCGGCGTCGGCTCGGGCGCGCTCTCGCTCTGGCTGCTGCGCGCGATCGGCCCGGCCGGTCACCTGTACTCGTTCGAGCGCCGCGACGACTTCGCGAGCGTCGCCCGCGCGAACGTCGCCACCTTCCACGGCGCCGACCCCGAGAACTGGTCGATCACGCTCGGCGACCTGGCCGAGGTGCTGCCCGCGACGGTCGAGCCGGCATCCGTCGACCGCGTCGTGCTCGACATGCTCGCGCCGTGGGAGTGCCTCGAGTCCGTCTCGGCGGCCCTGAAGCCCGGCGGTGTGCTGCTCTGCTACATCGCCACCGCCACCCAGCTCTCGCGCGTCGCCGAGGCGATCCGCGCCACGGGGGAGTACACCGAGCCGCAGTCGAGCGAGACGATGGTGCGCGGCTGGCACGTGCAGGGCCTCGCTGTGCGCCCCGACCACCGTATGATCGCGCACACGGGCTTCCTCATCACCGCCCGTCGCCTCGCGCCCGACACGATCCTGCCCGAGCTGAAGCGCCGCCCGTCGAAGACGGAGTTCAGCGACGAAGACGTCGAGGCGTGGACCCCCGGCGCGCTCGGCGAGCGCAACGTGAGCGACAAGAGCCTGCGAAAGCGGGTCAGGCAGGCGGATGCCGCGGCCACCCGTTCGCGCGCCGGCGACGAGTCCGATCCGTCGGCGAGGCCCGACGGCGAGTCGTTCGAGACGGAACCCGCCGGTCCGGGCGGGTAGGCTTTCTACGCCCCTCACCGAAACCTGAGAATCGAGGATCAGTGCGCTCGTCATTCGCGCTCATCGCCACGGCCGGCGTCATCGCCCTGACCCTGTCGGGTTGCACATCCGCCCCTGCCGCTCCCGAAGCGCAGCCGGGTGCCTCCTCGAACGCGGTCGTCGTGAAGGGCGACTTCGGCGACACGCCTCGGGTCGAGTTCCCCTCGCCGCTCGAACCCCCCGCGACGCAGTGCACCGAAATCATCGAGGGCGACGGCGACCGTCTCGTCGCGGGGCAGCAGACCCTCGTGGGTCTCGCCGTGTACAACGGCGCGACGGGCGAGAAGCTGCAGGTGACGGGCTTCGGCGGCAAGACCGGCGATCCGGTTCCGCTGGCGATCGCCGACAACACGCTCCCAGGGCTCGCCAAGGGTCTCTCCTGCGGCTCGGCCGGGTCACGGGTGGCCGTCGTGGTGCCGGCCGACGACGCGTTCGGCGCCGACGGCAACCCGTCGATCGGCATCGAACCGGGCGACAGTCTCGTGTTCGTGATCGACGTCCAGCGTGCCTTCCTGCCCCGCGCCAATGGTGCGGTGCGCCTCAGCCGCGACGGTTTCCCGGCCGTGGTGCTGGCACCCGACGGTCGGCCGGGCATCACGGTGCCGAAGGCCGATCCGTTCGAGAACACCGAGGTCGAGGTCTTGAAAGAGGGCTCGGGCCAGGTCGTGGAGTCCGGCGACACGGTGGTCGTGCACTACACGGGCGTCAAATGGGCCGACGGCAAGGTGTTCGACTCGACGTGGGAGACGGGCGCGCCGGCCATGATGACCGTCTCCGGCGGTGACGACAGCCAGGTGATCCCGGGCTTCTCCGAGGCCGTCATCGGGCAGAAGGTCGGCTCGCAGGTCGCGGTCGTGATTCCGCCGGGCGACGGCTACGGCGACCAGCCCCAGGGCGACATCCCCGCGAATTCGACCCTGTTCTTCGTCATCGACATCCTGGGTGTCATCTGAGCCGGTCGAAGCGGCCCTCGCCGCCACCGCGGTTCAGTAAGATCGCACCTGTGGCAAGCGGCGGAGAGACCAAGGGCGAGTCGAAGATCCCGGTCGAGGATCGCCTGTTCAGCCTCGTGCTGGCGCTGCTCGCCACCGAGACCGGGCTCGTGAAGTCCGAGATCCTCTCGACGGTGCGCGGCTATGCCGATCGTTACGATTCCGGCGGTCAGAATGCGAATCTCGAGCGCCAGTTCGAACGCGACAAAGACGACATCCGTGAGCTCGGCATTCCGCTCGAGACCGTCGAATCGCCCGACCGCCCGGGTGACAACCAGTCGCTGCGCTACCGCATCCCCAAGGGTCAGTACGATCTGCCCGCCGACGTGCGGTTCACCCCCGACGAGCTCGCCCTCCTCGGTCTCGCGGCAGAGGTCTGGCGCGAGGCATCCCTCTCGGCCGATTCGCAGCGCGCGCTCACGAAGCTGCGGTCCCTCGGCATCGAGCCGCGCGAGCCGGTGATCGGCTACGCCCCGCGACTGCGCGTGCGCGACACAGCGTTCGAACCGCTGCGGCAGGCGCTCGACCGGCGGCAGTCGGTGCGGTTCCGCTACTTCAAGCCGGGCGAGGCCGAGCCACGCGAACGCACGGTCGACCCGCTCGCAGTGGTGTTGCACGACGGCCGCTGGCACCTGCACGCCTACGACCACGACGCGGCGGGCCCGCGCACCTTCCTGCTGTCCCGCATCATCGGCGAGGTGGCGACGGTGCCCGGGTCGACGTTCGCGGCTCCGCCCCTCGGCGTGCAAGACCGCATCATCGCCGAACTGCACGAACTGCACCAGAGCAACGTCGCCGACCTCGCGGTGACGAGCGGCAGCGACGCAGAGGTGCGGCTCGGCAAGCGCGCCATCGAGGGCGACGAAGACGCCGGCGTCATCCGTCTGCATTACACCGATGCCGCGGTGTTCGCCGACGAACTCGCCGCCTACGGCCCCGAGGTGCGCGTGCTGTCGCCGCCCGCCCTGCGCGATGCCGTGCGCGAGCGGCTTCGCGCCGTAGCGGCCGCACACCGCGATGCTCATGCCGATGCCGATGCCGGCCAGAACGGGAAGGGTCGATGATGGCGACCAAACGCCCGAAGCCGCTGAAGGCACCCGACAAACTCGTCTTCCTGCTCTCGTTCGTGCCGTACCTCCTCGAGCAGCGCGTCGTCGACGTCGCAGAGGCCGCAGCGCATTTCGGGCTCTCCGAAGACGAGATCCGGCACGCCGTGCGGCTCATCGCGACCTCGGGGCTTCCGGGCGAGACCGGCACCTACCAGCCGAACGACCTGTTCGACATCGACTGGGACTCCTTCGAAGACGAAGACGTCATCGTCATCGTGCACCACGTCGCGATCGAAGACGCGCCGCGGCTCTCGGCGCGCGAGGCCGCCGCCCTCATCGCCGGCCTGCAGTACCTCTCGGCGTCGCCCGAGAACGCCGGTCGCGCGTCGCTCGCGTCGCTCATGGCCAAACTCACCGCCGGGGCATCCGCGGCGCCCAGCCGTCTTGCCGTCGCCGAATCAGAAGCGGATGCCTCGTTGGCCCGCATTCGCGAAGCGGTGACGGGCGGGCGGCAGCTCGAGTTCGATTACCGCAACGCGCTCGGCGTCGCAGGGCGTCGGCGGGTCGATCCGCTCCGCATCCTGTCGCAAGACGCCGACTGGTACCTGCAGGCGTACTGCCACACCCGCGAAGACGTGCGCAACTTCCGTGTCGACCGCATGAGCGAGCTCGTCGTCTCCGAGATCCCGATCCAAGACCACTCCGATCGCACCGTGCCCGACTCGCTCTTCCAGAGCTCGGACTCCGATCTCGACGTGGTCGTCGATGTCGCGCCCGAGACGCTGCCGCTGCTCGCCGACTACCTCGCCGACTCGCGTACCGATCAGGTCGACGGCCGCCTGCGGGTGACCCTGCGCCTTGCGCACGTGCACGGACTCAAGCGGCTCGTGGCGGGTCTGCCCGGTCTCGTGACCGTCGTGGCCCCCGCCGAGGCTCGTGCCGTCGTCGCCGAGTGGGCGGAAGCGGGCCTCGCAGGTTACGCTGAAACCCTTCCCTCCGATGCCGGGCGGCACACGCCTGACATCGACGGCAGCTAGACTGTCGTCACCTTCACCGACGAACGGACGAACCCCCATGTGGCAAGGCTTCACTGGTTGGCACGCGCTGATCATCCTCGTGGTCATCCTGTTGCTCTTCGGAGCTCCCAAGCTCCCTGCGCTCGCCCGTAGCCTCGGCCAGTCGATGAAGATCCTCAAGTCCGAGGTCCGCCCCGACAAGACCGATCCCGAGACCCCCGGCGATGAGACGCCGAAGGCCGACGGGCCGGATTCCGGCAAGAACTCCTGACCACGGTGACCGCGGTGAAAGATCGCGGCGAGAAAGACCGCGAGAAGCGGATGTCGCTCGGTCAGCATCTGATCGAGCTCCGCAAGCGCCTCTTCATCTCGGCGATCGCGATCGTCGTCGGTGCAGCCCTCGGCTGGTGGCTCACGGACGCCTTCGTCTGGGAGGCGATCCAAGAGCCCGTGCACCGCGTCGCCGTGGCGCAGGGCACCGACACGGCGATCGTCTTCCCGACGATCTCGAGCGCATTCGACCTGCGGTTGCAGATCGCGTTCACCATCGGCCTCGTCATCTCGAGCCCCGTGTGGCTGTACCAGATCTTCGCCTTCCTCGTGCCGGGGCTCAACAAGAAGGAGCGCCGGTTCACGCTCGCCTTCTTCGCGACGGCGATCCCGTTGTTCTTCGCGGGTTGTGCGGCCGGCTGGTTCGTGCTGCCCAACATCGTGAAGCTCATGACGAGTTTCGTGCCGGGTGACGCGCTGTCACTGCTCACTGCCAAGGAGTACATCGACTTCGTGCTGAAGCTCGTCGTCGCCATCGGCATCGCCTTCGTGGTGCCGGTCTTCATCGTGCTGCTGAACTTCGCGGGCGTCATCAGCGCGGCGGCGATCATCAAGTCGTGGCGTGTGGCGATCCTCGTGATCGTGCTCTTCACGGCCATCGCGACGCCGTCGGCCGACGTCGTGTCGATGTTCATGCTCGCGGTGCCGATGGTCCTCCTCTACTTCCTCGCCTGGTTCATCTCGAATCTGCACGATCGTCGTGTCGCGAAGCGCAACGCCCTCGAATTCGGGGAGCCTGTCTAGGCTGAAGGGGTGATGAGCCTCTCGCCGGCCGAGCGTTACGCGCTCTCGCGCCAACAACGCCGCCAGCCGCGTCTCGCCGACTTCGTCGCGCGTCAGCGATTCGACCTCGACCCGTTCCAGCTCGCCGCGTGCGGTGCGCTGGACGAGGGGCGGAGCGTGCTCGTCGCCGCGCCGACCGGCGCCGGCAAGACGGTGGTCGCCGAGTTCGCGGTGTTCCTCGCGATGCAGGAAGCCGGGGCGAAGGTCTTCTACACGACCCCGATCAAGGCGCTCTCCAACCAGAAGTACCAGGAGTTCGTCGACGCCTGGGGTGCTGAGTCCGTGGGCCTCCTCACCGGAGACACGAACGTCAACTCGGGTGCGCGCATCGTCGTGATGACGACCGAGGTGCTGCGCAACATGCTCTACGCCGATTCGCCGCTGCTCGACCGGCTCGCGTACGTGGTGATGGACGAGGTGCACTACCTCGCCGACCGGTTCCGCGGCGCCGTCTGGGAGGAGGTGATCATTCACCTGCCCGAGGCCGTGCGCCTGGTGTCGCTGTCGGCGACCGTCTCGAACGCCGAGGAGTTCGGCGACTGGCTGCAGGCCGTGCGCGGTGACACCGACGTCATCGTCTCCGAAGAGCGGCCCGTGCCGCTCGAACAGCACGTCATCGTGAAGTCGAAGATGCTCGACCTCTTCGACTCCTCGGGGCAGGCGGCGACGAACCGGGTGAACCCCGAGCTCAAGCAGCTCGCCAGGGCGGGCGGTCGCTCGATCTCGGGTCGTTCGACCCGCGGGCAGCGCGGCGGCGACCGCGGTCGGTACCACGGCGACGCACGCAGCGGCAATGGCCGGGCCGATCGCCCCGAAGTCGTCGCGATGCTGCAGGGCAAGAACCTGCTGCCGGCGATCGTGTTCATCTTCTCGCGTGCGGGATGCGATCAGGCGGTGCGTCAAGTGCTGCGCAGCGGCATCCGGCTCACCGAATCGGCCGAGCGCGCCGAGATCCGGCAGATCGTCGAATCACGCGCCCGAATGCTCCGCGACGAAGACCTCGCGGTGCTCGGCTACTGGGAGTGGCTCGAGGGCCTCGAGCGCGGGGTCGCGGCCCACCATGCCGGCATGCTGCCGGCGTTCAAAGAGATCGTCGAAGAGCTCTTCCAGTTGAAGCTCCTGAAGGTCGTCTTCGCGACCGAGACCCTCGCCCTCGGCGTCAACATGCCGGCCCGCTCGGTGGTGCTCGAGAAGCTCGAGAAGTTCAACGGCGAGGCGCGGGTGCCGATCACGCCGGGGGAGTACACCCAGCTCACCGGTCGGGCCGGCCGCCGCGGCATCGACGTCGAGGGCCACTCGGTGATCCAGTGGGTCGACGGGCTCGACCCCGAAGCCGTCGCCGCCCTCGCGTCGCGCCGCAGCTACCCGATGAATTCGAGCTTCCGGCCGACCTACAACATGGCCGTGAACCTCATCGACCAGTTCGGGCGCGAGCGCACCCGTCAGATCCTCGAGCTCTCGTTCGCACAGTTCCAGGCCGACCGGGCCGTGGTCGACCTCGCGCGCACGCTGCGCAAGCAAGAGGAGTCGATGGCCGGCTTCGAGCAGGCGATGCGCTGCCACCTCGGCGACTTCGGCGAGTACGCCGCCCTTCGGCGGCGCATCGGCGAGATCGAGAGGCAGTCGTCGAAGGGCAATCCCACGCACGCACAACGCGATCGGATGCAGCGTGAGCTCGCGTCGGCCCGCAAGGCCATGCGGGCGCACCCGTGCCACGGCTGCGCCGAGCGCGAGTCGCACGCCCGCTGGGCCGAACGCTGGTGGCGCCTGAAGCAAGAGCACGAGCAGCTCTCACGGCAGATCAGAACCCGCACCGGACAGGTCGCCAAGCGGTTCGACCGGGTCACCGAGGTGCTCGAGTCGCTCGGCTACCTCGACCGCGATGCATCCGGCACCCTCGTCTCGACTGCGGCGGGCCGCGTGCTGAAGCGCATCTACGGTGAACGCGACCTGCTCGTGGCCGAGTGCCTGCGGCGCGGCATCTGGGACGGCCTCGACGAGGCCGGCATCGCCGCGATGGCCGCTGCGCTCGTCTATGAACCCCGCCGTGACGACAGCAACGTCGAGTATCGGCTGCCGCGCGGTCGGTTCCGCGAGGCGTTCGAGCGCACGACCGACACGTGGAGCGTGCTCGACGACCTCGAACGCGATCACCGCCTGCCGGGCAGCGAGGTGCCCTCGCCCGCCCTCTCCTTCGCGATGCACGCGTGGGCGCGCGGCGCCGGGCTCGGCACGGTGCTCGCCGACACCGAGCTCGCGGCCGGCGACTTCGTGCGTCTCGCGAAACAGGTCGTCGACCTGCTCGACCAGGTATCGATCGTGGCCGACGCCGAACTCGGCTCGACGGCACGCGCCGCGATCGATGCGGTGCGGCGCGGGGTCGTGGCGTATGGTGCCGTCGGGTGAGCGGTGGCGTTGCGTGAGCGCCGGTCGCCGGGTGACCGGCGACGTCGGCGCGGTCGCTTAGGCTGATCTGGTGCCCGAGAAGTCCCACCGCCCCCTGCTGCCGCTCTGGGGCGCGGTGCTCGCCGCGGCGGCCGGCGGGTTCGCCTACGACCTCGGTTTTCCTGGCGCGAGCTTCTGGCCGATGGCCTTTCTCGGCATCGCGCTCGCGCTCGTCAGCCTCATCGGGCGCTCGTCGTGGGGCGGCGCGCTCGTGGGCTTCGTCTTCGGGATGTCGTTCTACCTGCTGCAGGTGTCGTGGACGGCGCTCTACCTCGGCCCGGTGCCGTGGCTCGCGCTCTCGGTGCTCGAGTCGCTCATCGTCGCCGCAGGCGGGGTGCTGATCGCGCTCGCCTATCGATGGGCGCCGCGCCTCGGCCGTTCGCGGTGGATACGACTCGTGGCGCTGCCGCTGCTCGTCGCCGGGCTCTGGTGCGTGCGCGAGGCGGCCACCGGCAGCATCCCCTACGGGGGATTCCCGTGGGGCAGAGCGGCGCTCAGCCAGTCCGAGAGTCCGTTCGCACAGGTGGTGTCGTGGGCGGGCTCGACGGGGCTGAGCTTCGTGATGGTCGCCATCGTGGCCGGAGCCATCGAGTGGGTGCGGATCGCGGGGTGGCGCCGACCGGTCACGGTGCTGCCGGTCGTCGGCCTCCTCGCAGTCTCGATGCTCGTGCCCGCCTGGCAGACGACGCCTGCCGGTGAGATCCGAGTCGCGAGCGTGCAGGGCGACGGGCCCACAGGGTACTTCGACGAGCGCGAGCCCGGTGAGGTGCTGGCCGCGCAACTGGCGGCGACCGAACCGATCCTCGACGAGCCCGGTATCGACGTGCTGCTCTGGCCCGAGGGCGGTTCCGACATCGATCCGACGCGCAGCGAGTCTGCCGCGCGCATCTTCGATCGTCTGAGCGAGCAGCTCGACGCGCCGCTCGTGCTCAACACCGTGACGATGCGCGACGACGAGTACTTCAACACGTCGATGCTGTGGCGTGCGGGGGAGGGGGCCGTCGACGTCTACGACAAGCGCCACCCGGTGCCATTCGGCGAGTACATCCCCGACCGCGACTTTTGGTACGCCCTCGCGCCAGACCTGATCGGGCTCGTGCAGCGAGGGTACACTCCCGGCACCAACGCGCCGGTGTTCGACCTCGGCGACGCCGTCACGGGCCTCGCCATCTGCTTCGACGTCATCTACGACGACGTGATCTGGGAGGGCGCGCGCGACGGCGCCCAGCTCTACATGTTCCAGACGAACAACGCCGACTTCCGGGGCACCGACGAGAACCAGCAGCAACTCGCGATCGCCCGGCTGCGCGCGATCGAGACCGGCCGTTCGGTCGTGAACATCTCGACCGTCGGCACGAGCGAGGTCATCGACCCGTCAGGCCGCACCATCGATGCGCTGCCGGCCTACGAGCCGGGCGCGATGGTCACCGATGTCGAGTTGCGCGACGGGCTGACTCCGTCGGTCATGCTCGGTTCGAGCGTGCCGTTCGTGATCGAGATCGGCGCGCTGGCAGCACTCATCGCCGCCGGGGTTATCGCTCGCCGACGGTCACGAGACCGTGGCGACACGAACGCCGCCGGCGAAGCCGACGACGACGCTCCGATGGAGCCGCTCGCGCCTTAAGCGCCGATCTTCTGCTGGCCGCGACGTGCGCGCAGGAAGCTGAGCCGCTCTTCGAGCAGCTCTTCGAGCTCGGCACGGGTGCGGCGCTCGAGCAGCATGTCCCAGTGGGTTCGGGCGATCTTCTCGCCCGAGCGGTCGATCTCGACCGGCTTCGAGTCGACGAGCAGCACAGCGGATGCTCCGCAGTGCTTGCACTCCCACGACTCGGGCAGTTCGGCCTCGGTCGAGAACGTCATCACGGTCTCGCGCCCGCAGGTCTCGCAGCGATAGGTGTACTCCGCACGGTCTGCGAACACCACGCCGTCTTCACTCTGCAGGCTCTGTGCGCCGATGCGCATGCCTCGAAGGCTCCTGTCCGCCATGGCGTACTCCTCTCGCTCGCCTACATGTCTAAACGATCAAGCTGGGCATTCCCTTTCCGGAGCCTGAGGTTTACCGGGGAATTCTCAGCTTTGTGCGGCGATGAGCGGGATTGCGAGGTCGGCACGGTCGGTGACGAGTCCGTCGACACCACGGTCGAGCAGTCTCGTCATGTCGGCGGGCTCGTTGACCGTCCAGACGTGCACCTCGGCTCCGGCACGGTGCACGGCGGTGACGAACCGTTCGGTCACGAGCTGCACGGGGCCGAGGCCCTCTGGCACCTGCAGGGCGACCGCCCCGCGCAGCGACCTGCGCATTGCTCGCGTCGAGCCGCTGAACGAGGCCAGGCGAACCCGGACGACTCCGGCGCTGCCGGCCGAGGTCACCGCATCGGGCACGAGCCGGGCGAGCTTCAGTCGCCGGCGTTCGGAGAAACTCGTGAGCAGCACTCGCGACCCGGCGTGCAGCTTCGCGACCGCGGCGACCGTCGGCTCGACGGCGCCCTCGACCTTCACATCGATGTTGAACCTCGTCTCGGGAAAGGCGTCGAGCGTCTCTTCGAGCGAGCAGAAGCCCTGCCCGTGCCCGAGCTCGATGCGACGAAGTTCGGCCATCGTGAGCTTCGAGACCTCGACCTCGCGGCCGGCGACCCGACTGAGCGAGGGATCGTGCGCGACGACGGCGATCCCGTCGGCCGTGCGGTGCACATCGGTCTCGATGTACTCGGAGCCGATCGCGACGGCCTTCGCGAACGCGAGCAGCGTGTTCTCGGGTGCCTCGAGGGCGAGGCCGCGGTGCGCGAGCACTCGCGGCCCCGCCGGCTCGACGTAGGCGGAGACCATGAACCCGTCGTCAGGGACGGGTGCCGGCCGGCCCCGCGGCATCCGGTGCCTGTGCCGGTGCAGCGGGAGTGAACGCCTTGCCGATGCCCTTGAGCGCCTCGGTGAGCTCGCTCGGCACGATCCAGAGCTTGTTCGCCTCGCCCTGCGCGATCTGCGGCAGCATCTGCAGGTACTGGTAGCCGAGCAGCTTCGGGTCGGGGTCGCCCTTGTGGATCGCGTCGAAGACCGTGAGGATCGCCTCGGCCTCGCCCTGGGCGCGCAGCACCGCGGCCTTCGCGTCGCCCTCGGCCTCGAGGATGGCGGCCTGGCGGGCGCCCTCGGCGGTGAGGATCGCGGACTGCTTGGTGCCCTCGGCGGTGAGGATGAGCGCGCGGCGGTCGCGCTCGGCGCGCATCTGCTTCTCCATCGAGTCTTGAATGGAGTGGGGCGGGTCGATCGCCTTGAGTTCGACGCGCCCGACGCGGATGCCCCACTTGCCCGTGGCCTCGTCGAGCACGATGCGCAGCTGCCCGTTGATGTTGTCGCGCGAGGTGAGCGCCTCTTCGAGGTTCAGGCCGCCGACGACGTTGCGAAGCGTCGTGGTCGTGAGCTGCTCGACGGCACCGAGGTAGTTCGCGATCTCGTACGTCGCGGCGCGTGCGTCGGTCACCTGGAAGTAGACGACCGTATCGATCGAGACGACGAGGTTGTCTTCGGTGATGACCGGCTGCGGCGGGAACGAGACGACCGTCTCGCGCATGTCGACGAGCGGGCGCAGCCGGTCGATGAACGGAACGAGGATGTTCAGTCCGGGGGAGAGGGTCTTGTGGTAGCGGCCGAGCCGCTCGACCACGCCCGAATAGGCCTGCGGGATGATGCGGATCGATTTCGCCAACACGACGATGACGAAGATGACGATCGCCGCGACGACGACCCCCACGATGATGCCGGAAACGTCCATCAAACCCCAGTGCTCCTCTCAACCGGGACGACGACGGCCGTCGCCCCGTCAATGCCGGTGACGAGCACTCGCTCGCCGACCGCGACATCCGTCTGCTCGGTGATGGGCGACAACCGAGCCGTCCACACGTCGCCGTTCTGGAGACGCACCTGACCGCCGGCCGGGGTCACGGTGCGCACGACCTGGCCGTCGGCACCGATGAGTGCATCGATGTTGCTGCGTGCGGGATCGCCGCCACGCCGAAGCATTCGGAGCAATGGCGGCCGAAGAGTCAGGATCAGCGCGATCGCGACGAGCGCGGCGACGATGAACTGCGCCCACCAGGGAATGCCGAAGAGACCCGAGAGCAGCCCGGCGACGCTGCCGAGTGCGAGCATGAGGAACGTCATCTCGAGCGTGAAGACCTCGATGGTCGCGAACGCCAGGATCAACACCAGCCAGACGATCCACGCGTACTGGGTCAGCACATCCAATTCGTTCTCCTTCGCACGGCCTGTACTGAAACTATCAGGGCGGCTGACCCGGTGGGTCGCCGCTGCGGAGTTGATAGTCTCGGTTCGCCGGTTCCGTGCGGACCGCCGTTCGTCAAGCCTCGAGGAGTTCCCTGTGACCAACCCGCTCGCCCCCGGATCGCTCGACGGCCGCGTCGCCCTTGTCACCGGCTCCTCCCGTGGAATCGGCGCCGACACCGCCCGCTACCTCGCCGGCGCCGGGGCATCCGTCGTCGTCAACTACCGCAGCAAGGCACCCCGCGCCGACAAGGTCGTCGCCGAGATCGCCGCGGCCGGCGGCACCGCCATCGCCGTCGGCGCAGACCTCACCGACGCGGCATCCGTCGCCTCGATGTTCGAGCGCGCCGTCGCCGAACTCGGCCCGATCGACATCCTCGTGCTCAACGCCTCGGGCGGCATGGAGACCGGCATGGGCGACGACTACGCGATGCGGCTGAACCGCGACGCGCAGGTCAACGTCGTCGAAGGCGCACTGCCGCACCTCGCGCCCGGCGCGCGCATCGTCTTCGTCACGAGCCACCAGGCGCACTTCATCCGCACGACGCCGACGATGCCCGAGTACGAAGCCGTCGCGCTCTCGAAGCGCGCCGGCGAAGACGCGCTGCGCGCGAAGCTGCCCGAGCTCGAGGCCGCCGGGGTCGAGTTCGTCGTCGTCTCGGGCGACATGATCGAGGGCACCATCACCGCGACCCTGCTCGAGCGGGCGAACCCCGGAGCCATCGAGGCCCGCAAGCAAGACGCGGGCCGCCTCTTCAACGTCGCCGAATTCGCCGCTGAGGTGGCGTCGGCCGTCGTCGACGAGGTGCCGGCCGACAACACCCGCTACGTCGGCGACACCTCGGGCTTCGTGCGCGAGGGCGACGCCTGAGCTGAGAAGCCAGAAGCCAGAAGCGAGAAGCCCGCCGAAGCGAATC